>CAIQIC010000047.1 GCA_903871765.1 uncultured Lentisphaerota bacterium | reverse complement strand
TCGATGAGCACCCGCGAGTTGTCGGGATCGGGGACGACCGAGATGTTTTCGACGAACGACGAGCCGACGGCTTCCAGCCATACCGGCTGCTAGATGCCGGTGGTGCGGGTATAGATGCAGCCGCCACTCTCATCGGGCGATTGCTTGCCCCTTGGCTGGAGGCCGGACCACATGTCGTCCAGCACTTTGACTACCACTTCGTTCGCGCCCGTTTTGAGCAATTTGGTGATGTCGAAATTGAAGGCGGCACTCTCGCCGATGTGCGTGCCGGCCAGCTGGCCGTTGATATAGACCCAGGCCTTGTAATCCACTCCGCCGAAATGGATTCTTACACGCTGGCCTTGCATGGCAGGCGGCACCTCGAACGTGCGACGGTACCAGACGTCCTTTAGTTTCTCGGTGTTGCCCAGTCCGAGGCCGGATAATTTACTCTCGGGACAGAACGGGACCATGATTTTGGCGTTGAGATCCTTGCCATACGTCAGCCCCCGGGATTCGCCGTCGGCTGCCTTGTCGATCTCGAACTGCCACGCGCCGTTGAGCGACATCCAGTTCTCCCGGAACTGGTCGGGCCGCGGATGCTCCGGGCGCGGCACGGCGGCTGACGAGCCGCCGACCCATGCCATCAACAAAACAATAATTACCGTGAGACAGAACACACTTCTATTTTTCATTGTTCTCCTTCATTTCACTTATTCGATCATCACGCTGAAGTGCGCAGACTGCTCACAATTTCGATGCAAGGATTCACCCGTGCGGCCTCGACCGTAAGATTTTCCTGCGTGAGGAATCTTTCGCGGAGCGCTCACCCTCACTTCACACCGTAAACGGTGATTCGCTTCAGCACCAACTCCCTGGGTGCTTCACCTTTCGTTTCCAGCTTGATAAACCTCGCCGGCCGCCCCGGCAAAGCTTCACCGGCAGAGGACTGTGTCAACCGCACCCGCCAAGTCGTGGCCCAGCTCTTCGCCTGCCAGACTTCCTGCCACTTCTGTCCATCCTCCGAGATGGACATGACCAGACCTTTGATCCGTTGTTCCTCGCCCTGGCGGTTCTCGATCTCGACGGTACGCACCGTCCTTACGGCGCCGAGATCGATCTTCGCCCACGGGTTCTTTTCGGGGGCGGTATGAAACGCATACTCGACCCTCTCGCCTGAAAACAGCCGCGGATGGTTTGTGGGGTTATCATATCCACATGTTGAACTGATCTCCAGCTTCGCATTCTCGCTGAGAACAACACCCAGCTCGAATGCCGGCCCGACCTTCAACGCGATCACCGTATCCACCGGATCCCATTTCACATTATCAGGCAGCGACAGCTCAAAATCTTCTTCCGACTGTTTGAATTTCATTTCCTTGCCGCCTAACAGGAGCGAAGCGGAGATGATCTTCCGGCTATCGTTCAACGGGGGCAGGTGGAGCGTCTGTCCAGCGGGGGGAATCATCACGTGTACGTAAACGGTCTTGCCATCGGCGGAGTCGGTGGCCACGACTTCCCATGGGTTACTCTTCTGCTCGATCTGGAGGATCGTGCTGGGCCTGGTATTGAGAAGCGACACCTTCCTCTCGCGCCAAAGCTTCCCGAACTCATCCATCATCTGCTTCACCTTGGGAGCATAAGCGTCCGCATAGGGCGTCAGGGCAATGTGGACGCCGCCTTTCTGGCCGGGGCAACCGGCGCAGCGGACCACGCCGCGGAAGACCTCCGCCGCCGGGATCCGCACTTCCTTCCCCAAGAACCAGGCGTTTTCCGTCGGAAGGATGCAGCATTGGTCCTTTTCGCCGTGACTAGGATCCCCGCCCTCAGCGGCCGGCCACGCGCTTTCCAGCGACAACCCGTCCTGGACGTAGTCGGGGCCGCTCTGCCAGATCACGGCCCGGGGATTGCCGGCCCTCAGGGCCTCTGCGATCCGCTCGGCATGCGCGAATCGCTTGGGCGTGTGCCGGTCGATCCAATAGCCGGAGACCCGCTTTCCGTACCGCAGGCTGAGTTCCTTGAACAGCCCCAGCACGAAATCATCCCATTTCGGGTTAGGCCACAAGCCGAGCTTCGGGCCAGGCAGGCCGTCCACCTCGGGCCCCCAGCCGAACAGCGCCCGCTCTTCCCGCGACAGATCGTGCTGGTCGGTGGGATGGACGTAGAGGCACAGCGCGATGCCGCGCTTGTTCAGTTCGTCAGCCAGTTCGCCGATCAGGTCGCGCTTCGCTTGATGCTTGGACAGGCCGACGTCGACCATGACCTTGCTCGGCGCCAGCAGGTACATCGCCGCGTGGAACGCCGTCAGGGTCACATACTGGGCGCCCATGCCCTCGATCGCGTCAGCAAAGGCCTTGACGTCGAAGGCGTCGGCCTTCGCATCCAGGTTCCATACCGCCGGCTCGGGCTTCCCTTGAAGATGGGCATACTCCACGGTGGAGTGGACAAAAATGCCGAACTTCGCATTTGTGA
>CAIQIC010000046.1 GCA_903871765.1 uncultured Lentisphaerota bacterium | reverse complement strand
TGATCTTAAATTCCTAATCTCAGTTGAATATGTACTCCGGTTCCAGTCCAGCGGTGGCGCCGGCCGCGGAATCCGACGTGGCTGGCCTGCCGTCCAGCTCGGCGGACGCACTGTCCCCGGTTGTCGCCTACCTGAAGCAGCCGACGCTGGTGGACTACCCCGGCCACCTGGCGGTCGTGTGTTTTCTGAGCGGCTGCAACTTCCGCTGCGGCTATTGCCACAACGCCGCCCTGCTGGCCGCCCGGCGCGCGGGGTTGCCGTGGGACCGGCTCGAACGCGCCTTGGCCCGCTTCCGCCAGAACTGGGTGGATGCGGTCGTCCTGACCGGCGGCGAACCCACCCTCACGCCCGAGCTGCCGGAGCTCATCCGCCGGCTCAAGCAGATGGGGTTCGCCGTCAAGCTCGACACCAACGGCTCCCGCCCCGACGCGCTCGCGGCCGTGCTGCCCGCGGTGGACTACGTCGCCCTCGACATCAAATGCAGCGCGGCCCGGTATGCCGGGCTGACGGGCTTTGCCGACACCGCGCTCATCAGCCGCAGCCTCGACCTGCTCCGCGCCCGCGCCGGGGCCTGCGAAATCCGCACCACGCTCCTCGAGGATATTCATGACGATGCGGAGCTGCACCGCATCGGCGCGTGGGTCCGCGGCCTCGGCCGCTACGTGCTGCAACCCTTCGTCCCCCGCGCGGACCTGCCTGACCCGCTGCGCCGCGCCCAGCCGCGCACGCCGCCCGCCCGCCTCCTTGCCGCCCAGGCCCTGCTCCGCGCCTACGCCGCCGACGTCGTCTGCCGGGAGTGAGCGGACGAACCCCTGTGGTTTGAGAGGGGCGAATAAAAGATTTGACAGATTACGCAGGTGTTTTACCATGCCCCTATGGTAAGAAACATGGGGCTATCCATGTCTTCGTCAGGGGAACATGTTCTGACCTGTCCCCCGAAGCCTTACAGATTCCAGTGAGAGTCCCGGCCTGTTGTTGACTGCATTTCTACCACGTTATTTTCCCCACACAAGGAGTTATCCATAGCCGGTGCGAAGGCCCCTACAGCCGAAGCGACGGCTGTGGGTAACTCCGCCATGGCTTTAAACTCGACCGGTGTGCGATTGCCCAGCGCACTGTGGGGCCGCTGCTGGTTGTAATCTCCCCGCCAAGCCCTCACGATCCACCGGCAGTCCGCAATGCCCGTGAAGTAATGCTCGTTGAGGCACTCGTCCCGGAACTTGCCGTTGAAGCTTTCGATATATCCGTTCTGACTGGGTTTCCCGGGCTCGATGAAGTGCAATTTTACATCCCGCGCATAGGCCCAAGCATCCAGCGCCGACCCGGTGAACTCCGGCCCGTTATCCATCATGATCTGCTCCGGCAGCCCGCGTTCGGTCCGCAGTTCCTCCAACACCCGTACGACCCGGGCGCCGCCCAGGGAGGTATCCACCTCGATCCGCAAGCATTCCCGCGTATAGCAATCGATAATATTCAACAGCTTGATCCGCCGTCCGCCAGCCATGTCGCTCACAAAATCCATCGCCCATACCTGATTCGAATGCGTCGGCACGATCAACGGCACCCGTTCTACGCTACGCAACCGCTTCCGTTTCCGGCGGCGCACCTGGAGGCCCTCCTCCCGGTAGAGGCGGGCAATGCGCTTATGGTTGTCCCGCCAACCAGCCCGGTGCAGACCGAGCACAATCCGCCGATACCCCCAGCGCCGACGCCGCTCCGCCAGGGTCCGGATCGCCGCCCGCAGCGCACCATCGTTGGACCGCACCGGCGCGTAATAGAAGCTGCTCCGGCTGATCCCGACCAGCCCACAGGCCTGCTGCACGGTCACCGTCCGTATCGCCACCAGGTGCTCAGCCGCAGCGCGCCGCGCTGTGGGCGTTACCATTTTTTTGAGGAGATCTCCTTCAGCAACTGGATGTCCAGCGCTTGATCCGCCACCAGCCGCTTCAGTCGCCGATTTTCGTCCTCCAACGCCTTCAGCCGCCTGGCGTCATTGACGTCCAGGCCGCCAAACTTGGCTTTCCACCGATAGAAGGTTCCGGCGCTAATCCCGTGCTTGCGCAACAGCTCCGGCAGGACCAAGCCCGCCTCGGACTCCTTCAGTACCCCGATAATCTGCTCTTCCGTGAACCGCATCCCTCTCATCGCGTCCTCCTGCCCGTTTATAGGCCAGAGGACTCTCTTTGAAAACTGTCCAGTTTTAGGGGATCACGTCAAATATGCTACCGTTGAGCTTACGAAGCGATCGCCAATAGTGGTGAAGCCCTTGGCTGCAACAGGAGGCGTTTTATGTGATGGGATAATCATTACTGCAGATACAGATACTGTGATAATACCTATCGTTTCAATCCCAATTGCAGCAGTAGCAGCGTTCGGTCGTGGTGATTCTGATCGGTATCCGATTATGCGAAATGTAGTTCGAGTTGTTATTCCCTGGACGCGGGGGTCAGTCCTAAAAATAACAAATAGCGTCATTTCGCTGGGCAGAAAGAGGGGCCCATGCAATTTGGAAATCCGCATCCCGCACCTTGATCAGAAGGCGGCGTAGCTGAGGGCAATGATCTGGTCGAGCTCGGCCTTGGA
>CAIQIC010000045.1 GCA_903871765.1 uncultured Lentisphaerota bacterium | reverse complement strand
CTTGCTGGGTGTCGTAGGCGCGCACGCCGGCGTTGAATACCCGGTAGTTCGGGCCCAGTTCCGCGTTCAGCACCCGGGGATAGGAGTCCGCCAGCGGCACCTCAAACGCGGCCGTCGTCGAATCGCCCACGGCGAAGATGACCCTCTTGCCCCGCAACGTGGCTGGATCATAAGGTTCGTCATCGCGGAAGCCGAGGTTGTTGAAACGCAGCCGGGTCTTGAAGGGATCCCAGCAGCGCACGCCGTACCAGGCCTCGTAATTGCTCTTGTTGCAGTGCCCCGTGGGCACCTCCGGTTCGATCAGCGCCACATCGGTCACGCTCTTGTGGATATTGGACAGCGCAAAGTCGCCGGCCAGGAAAATCAGCCCCAGGACCAGGTACAACACCACCAGGCCCCGGCGGCGGTGCCGCTGGAACCAGGACCCGCCGCCGCCGACCCCGCTGGTCCGCAATTCGCCGGTGGCCGTCATGCCGCCGCTCCCGGATGTCCGGCAGCCGGGTCGCCGGCCGCCGGTTCCGCGCTGTCCGCCGGCAGGGAGCCGGCGGGTTCTGCCGCGACGCGTTCCACCCGGCACAGCAAGCCGCGCAGTTGATAGCTGCCGAAGGCCGGATCATAGGGCGGCTGATCGGAGGTCAGCACGTTCGCGTTGGAGTCCCACACGCCGTAGTCCGGGCCGCCGCGCTCGGGAAACCACCAGCCATGATCCACGTTGACCACGCCGGCCAGGATGTCCGGGGACACGCGGGCCTTCATGCGGATGCGGCCCCGCGGCGACACCACCCAGATCCAATCGCCGTCCCGGATGGCATGCCGCCCGGCGGTGTCGGGATGAAGGTCCGCCTGCGGGTCCGGCTGGAGCCGGCGGAGCGCCGCGATCTGCCGGTGTTCGCTGTGGAAGAACTGTCGCCGGCGGCTGCCCGTGGTCAGGACATAGGGAAAGGCGGCGATCAAATCCGGGCGCGACACCGGGCTTTCCGGCGGCTCGCGGAAGGTTGGCAGCGGCGCGTAGCCCATGCGCTCCAACGCGCGGCAGTACAGTTCCACCTTGCCGGACGGCGTGCGAAATCCGCCCTCCGCGTATTTACGATAGCGGTGGGGCGGATACACGAAATACCGCGCCCGCAGTTGCTCGAAGGTCAACCCCAGGGGCGCGAGCCGGTAATTCAACACCGCCTCCAGCGGCTCATCCGCACCCGGCAGATGCAACCGCCGGGCCAGATCGTCCAATATTTCTTCGTCCTGGCGGCACTCGCCGACCTGGACGATCTTCGACTGCGCCACCACGGCATTGGCCGCCACCAGCGGCAGTTCCAGCACCTGGTTGACCTCGGGCCAGCAGGCCGCGGGCAGAACGTAATCCGCCAGCGCCGCCGACGGCGTCATGAACAGCTCCGTGGCCACCAGCAGGTCCAGCTTCTGCAGCGCCGCGTGCACGCCGCGCGCATGGGCGACCGTGAGCAGCGGGTTGTTGCCGAACAGCAGCAGGGCGCGGACCCGATACGGATCCCCGGTGCGCATGGCGGTGAACAGGGCCGGAATATGCGCGGATGGCATGAACGCCTTGAAGCCCCCCAGCAGCTTGAATTGATCGGCCCCCAGGCGCTTGCGGAGCATGCCGGCGGGCAGTTTATCCTTCAAGACCGGATACGGGCGCGTCAGGTTCATGCCCAGGATGTCGCCGCCCGGCACATCGAGATTGCCCGTGATGGCTCGCAGCAAGGCCACCGCCCGGACCGTTTGCAGGCTGTTGGGATTTTGTTCCAGCGCCACGCCCCATTCCAGGATCGAGGGCTTGGCCAGGGCATAGCGCCGCGCCGCCGCCGCCAGCGCGGCCGCCGGAACGCGGGTGATCGCCTCCGCCCAGGCCGGGGTGCAGTCGCGCACCTGGTCCCGCAGCTCCCCGAAGCCCACCGTCCACTGCTCAACGAACTCGCGATCGTACAGGTTCTCGAAAATGATGACGTGGATCATCGCCAGGGCCAGGGCGGCATCCGTACCGGGCCGGATCGGCAGCCACATCTGGCAGAGCCGGGCGGTCTCCGACCGCCGCGGATCGATCGCAATTCCGAAAGCGCCATCGCGCAGCGCCTGCTGAACCGGAAAGGCCAGTTCGCCATCCGGACCGCTGACCACCGGGTTATGCCCCCAGAACAAAATCGTTTGCGGGCGGACCGGCCCGTCGTAATCCCCGACCACGAAGCCGCCGTACGTCAACTGGCTCACCGTGACCCGCGGTATGAAGCAGTTGGCCAGGCCCGGCTCATACCAGTTCGGGGTGCCGAGCGCGTTCGCAAACCGGACCACGTGCAGGTAATGGTGCCGGCCGGTGCCCTGTCCCAGGGCGATGCTTTCCGGCCCCGATTCGTTCCGGATCCGATCCAGGGTCGCGGCGATCTCCGCCAGCGCCGTCTCCCAGCTTACGGGCGTCCAATGTCCCGCACCCCGGGCCCCCGCCCGGCGCAACGGATGCAGCAGGCGGTCCGGATGATACATGATCTCGGGCGTCGCAAGCCCCTTGACGCACATTTGTCCCCGGTTGAAAGGGAAATCGGGATCCGGCCGCACGCGAACCACGCGCCCGTCGGCCACCGTCAACATGACGCCGCAGCCGCCGTGGCAGATACGGCAAACGCTTCTGTAAATTGTTTCGGCCATATTCTCCCACCGTGGAAGACTGGAATCAGCAGTCAGAAGTCAGTTGTCCGTTGTCCGTTGTCCATTGTCAGAATAATGAAACCAGCCTTAGATATGGAGCAAAGCCCGTGGCAGAAAGCTCACGCTGAGGTTTTTGGCAACCCGTCTGCGGGTTGACAAATACCCTCCGGCGTGTTGTTCGCACATCTTGTTCCTTCTGCGGTCAGTTGCGAATGCTGAAGAACGCTTTCGATCTCGGCGATGTCGGATTTCCTGCCCTCGAAAAACGCCAACACGATCATGTGCTTGTGGATGAGGAACCACTTGATGCGATCTTGCGTGGCATCGGCATCTGAGAGGCGTACACCGGAGAGGTTGCCCAAGGTGACATTCTCACGCTGAACGGTTGGCTTCAGGTGACCTTTGACCAACGATTCCACCTCCGCTTGACCGGTTGGTGCATGAGGCTGGTGCAAGAGGTAGATTGTTACTTTGGATGGCGGAGTGACTGCCCGCGTCAGTCGCAGGAAATCACGGGTCTTCTCTGTTTGCCATCCAGCCGGCACTGGGATCTTCCACCATTTTGTTATGAAATCATTCATTCCGTCTTGTGTGAACAGCGCCTTGGAGGGGGCGCAGGAACAGCCGGAGAAGTTCTTCGTTGCGGAACGCGTCTGGTTGCCGGAGCGTCTTCCTCCTGAATTCTGTCTCCTGAATTCTGACTTCTGTCTTCTCGCCTGTCTGGGTACGCTCCCGCCCCGTCGATTATGCAGTCATAATCAACAGAGCTACGCTTCTTTTTTTCTTCCAGCTAAGCACACCCGCGTGCGCCGCTTCACCCAGCCACTGTCCAGCGCCGGGCGATCCACGGGCACGTTCCTACCTCGCCGGGCGCGCGCGACGCGTCTTCGCCGCCGCCGTGCCGGGCATGCGCACCAGGAGTTTGCACTGCTCGCGCGCCAGTTGTTCCGGAGCCCGCAACACATCGCGCAAGCCTTCCAACCCAACGACCGTGCCCGTCACCACCGCATCCAGCGGGAAGCGTCCCTTCCCGTACAGGCTGAGAATGTTCGCAAACGCGCCCCCCAGGTGGCCGCGGGAGCCGACCAGCAGAATCTGGTTGGTAATCATGTGGTCCACCGCGTCCAGCGACAGCGCGGCGCCGCTCCGTCCCAGCAGCGCCACCCGGCCGTTGGCGTTGAGCCGGCGGAAGACCCGGCTGACGTTGCTCATCTCCCCCGCAGCCTCCAGCACCACGTCAATCGCGCGCACGGGCTCGGCAAAGAACTCCTCCACCGCATACGTCCGGTCGCTCCAACGCCGGGCGAGTTCCCGGCGCAACGGCACCGGCTCCACGACGTGCACCTCCGCGGCGCCGAAAACCAGCTTGCATAACATGGCGGCAAACAGGCCGATGGGGCCGGCGCCGAAGATCACCACGCGGTCCCCGCCGCTGACCCGGGTGTTCTGGCAGGCCACATAGGCCACGCCGGCCGGTTCCAGGCAGGCGGCCGCGCGCAAGCCCGCTTCGCTGCCGGCCAGGGCGGTCACATCGTGCGACAGCAGGGACGGGACGTCCACCACGGTGCCGAAGAGCCCGTCCTTTTCCAGCCCCAGCAACCGTGCGCGCCGGCACTGATTGAAACAGCCGCGCCGGCAGGCATCGCAATAGTGGCAGACGATGATGGATTCGAACGTGACGCAGGCGCCGGGTTTCACGTGGCGGACGTGCGTGCCGGTCGCCAGCACGCGCCCGACGCCTTCATGGCCGATGACGCGGCCGCCCGGGGGAATGCGCAGCGGCGCCGAACACCGTATGTAGCCGGTGGCGGGATTGGTCTGCACCACGTGGGTATCCGTCCCGCAGACGCCGGCATAGATCATTGCGACGCGCATTTCATCGGGGTGCAGCGCCCCCAGCTCACGCGTCTCCACCGTGACGGTGGGGTTCCGATAGATCTGGTGGGGGCCGGGGTCGGCCACGCCCGCCAGCGGGGCGCGTTCAGCGCGGACAAGCAGTACATTCGATTCCATAAAAATAACGCGGTTGCATTCTACCATGCGGGGGGTGGTTTGCAAGATGGATGCCCGCCACGCTCGCAAGAACCGGATGGGCCGCAGGCCGGCCGCGGCCCGCGGCGGCGGGCGATTTCAATCAAGAGCAGCAGCAGACAAGCGGACCCACCGCCAGCCCAAGGCGGGTGCTCGCGGCCCTGATGCGTCGCCGTGTGTTGCCGGCCGGCATGCAGACGTTCCCTTGGGGTGCAGGTTGCCGGAATCGGGCCCGCAGGGCAAGCAGGCGAATTCCGCCTGTCCGGGAAATGCGCTTGCTTCTCCGTCCCGCCCCGATAAAATAATGTTTTTCGGGGTCTCGCGCGGCGACAGGGCGACGCTGTTCCGGGGAGGCACCGGGGTAAATCGTTTCCGGATACAGCCCGAACATGCTCTTCAATTCGTTTGCCTTTCTCATCTTCTTCCCGGTGGTCACCGCGCTCTATTTCCTGCTGCCCCAGCGCTGGCGCTGGCTGCTGCTGCTGACGGCCAGTTGCCTCTTCTACATGTATTTGATTCCGAAATACATCCTGATCCTGATTTTTACCATCGTGGTGGATTACGTGGCCGGGTTGCTCATCGAACCGGCGCAGGGCGCCCGGCGCAAGCTGTTCCTTGTATGCAGCCTGATTGCCAACATCGGCGCGCTGGCGCTGTTCAAATACTGCGATTTCCTGAGCGAGAATCTCGCGGCCCTCGCCCGGGCGCTCGGCTGGAATTATTCCCTGCAGAGCCTGAAGCTGATCCTGCCGGTCGGTTTGTCCTTTCACACCTTCCAGGCCATGAGCTATACCATCGAGGTGTACCGGGGCCGGCAGCCGGCCGAGCGCCACTTCGGCATCTACGCGCTCTACGTGATGTTTTATCCCCAGTTGGTCGCCGGGCCGATCGAGCGGCCGCAGCATCTGCTGCACCAGTTCTACGAAGTGCATCCCTGCGACTACGACCGGGTGACGAGCGGCCTGAAGCTCATGGCCTGGGGCCTGTTCAAGAAGGCGGTGGTCGCCGACCGGCTGGCGCCCTTCGTAAACGGGGTGTATGCGGATCCGGCGCAATCCCTGGGGCCCGTGCTGGCGCTCGCCACCGTCTGCTTTGCGTTTCAGATCTTCTGCGATTTCAGCGGCTATTCCGACATGGCCGTGGGCGCGGCGCGGGTGATGGGCTTCCGGCTGATGCGGAATTTCGACAGCCCGTACCAGGCCCGCAGCATCGCCGAATTCTGGCGCCGCTGGCATATCAGCCTTTCCTCCTGGTTCAAGGACTACCTGTACATCCCGCTGGGGGGCCGCCGGTGTTCCACGGCCCGGTGGCGCGCGAATATCTGCATCGTCTTCCTCGTGAGCGGCCTGTGGCACGGCGCAAACTGGACCTATGTGATCTGGGGCGGCCTGCACGGGTTCTTCATCCTCGGCGGGGCGGCGACGGAGCGGGTGCGCGCGCGGCTGGCCGCGGTCCTGGGCCTCGCGCAGTGTCCGCGCCTGCACGCGGCGCTCCGCGTCGCCACCACGTTTCTGCTGGTCTGCCTGAGCTGGATTTTCTTTCGCGCCCGCACGCTCCACGATGCCCTCGAAATCTGCCGGCGCCTGCCGACCGGCTGGGGCTCGCTGGCGCAGCCGGCCCGGCTGATGGAATCACTGCACGGCAGCGGCTTGCGCGCCATGGCGGTCGGTCTGGCGGGTGCGCTCCTGGTGGAAAGGGTGCAGGTCCTGCAGCGGCGTTATGCCCTGCTGGCCTATGTGAACGCCCAGCCCTGGTGGGTGCGGTGGAGCCTGTATTACGCCGCCGTCGCCGCCGTGTTCTTCCTGTACGGCAAAGAGGGCGACCAATTCATCTATTACCAATTCTGAAAAGCCCCGCATGAAACGATTAATCCTAGCACTGCTGGCCCTCGCCGCCCCGTTTGCCGCTTTCCTGGGCGTGAGCGAGTACCGCCTGACCCGCGTGCCCGCCACGCAACTGGCCGCCAAGAAAGTCCTGCTCGCGCGGCAGCAGGCGGCGGTGGAAGTGCTGGTGCTGGGTTCCTCGCATGCGGAAAGCGGCATTCTGCCGGCTGAACTGGGCGCGCCGGCGTTCAACCTCGCGGGGCCCGGACAGACGCTGTATTACGACCGCGCGCTGCTGGACAAACTCCAGCGCCGCCTGCCCGCGCTCAAGCTGGTGATCCTGCCGGTGTCGTTCTTCTCGCTGGAGAGCCAGCTCGACGAGGGTCCGGAGCGGTGGCGCGGCTATTACTACCAGTACGAGTGGGGCCTGCCCCACCGCGACTGGCACCTGGCCTGGCACGTGCGCAACTACTCGGCCTATTTCTGCTATGGACAGGAAATCGGCCTGAGAAACATCCTGCGGGGCCGGATCCGGGACGCGACCGCCGACTTCGATGCGTGGGGCGGCTGGACCAACCGGCCGCCGCCGCCCGGCGGTTTCAACGCGGACGGCAGCCCCGCGGAGTTGAGCGCCTCGGCGCGCGTGGCCTTGCAGCGGCACCACAGCCGCATGAAGCCCGAGCACATCCCCCGGAACACGCAGCTCATCGAAGCCATGGCCCGCCAACTGCAGCGCCAGGGCATCCGCCTGGTGCTCGTGACATTGCCCGTGGCGCAGGCTTACAGCGACGGCATGAATGCCGCGGCCTATCAGCGCATGCAGGCGGCCCTGCGGCAGCTCGCGGCGCGCCACGGTTTAACGTGGTTGAATTATACCGGCGACCGGCGCTTCACCGACGCCGATTTCTGGGATGCCGATCATTTGAACCTCGCCGGCGCGCAAAAGTTCAGCCGGCTGCTCCGGGACGATCTCGCCGCCGGCCCGCCACCAACACCGCGCCGCTGACGATTGCCGATCCGACCGCGACAAACCGCCCCCAACGCTGCTACCGCCGCGCAGTGCGGTAAGCCGGATTCGATCTGACAACTTGAATTCCGGGGAGTCCCGACCTTCGGGCGCATGGCCGTTCTGCGGGGGCTTGTCGCCACCAGAATGCACCTGTAGATTACCGCAAGCGGTTGGCATTCATTTTGGAGTGCGGCGGCTGGACTGCCCTTCGGAGCCTTGGCGGAGGAGGGCCGCTTTGACTTTCTGTGCTATAAAGCGCTGCCAAGCCAGCGCAGTCCAATGCGTCGCGTTGCGACGCGAGGAATAACCGGATGATGTCGTTCTGGTCTTAGCCCTGCCGTGAAAATGAGCGTGACAGCGATCACCCCCGCAGAACGGCCATGCGCCCCTTGCCCGCCGCGAAATAAAGCTTTGATTCGAAGGGGTGGCTGCGCGATAGTGACCGCCGTTTGGAATAGACGCGATCGCCACGTGCGGGGTGAATAAATATGAAATTGATCGCCATCCCCGGAATCCCCTGGGCTCATCGGGCGTTCGCTGCGGCCCTGGCGCTTCATGTTGTCTGCGTGCTTGGGCTTGGTCACTATCGCGCTCCCGCCTTGATGGAGAATGGCGTCATTGCTCAAAGCCTTCTGGCCGGCCAGGGTTTCTCCGCGGCAGTTTTTCGTCCCCGGGCTTTATCGTCTGATGGATCGGCGGGGCGTCCGACGGCCGCTGAGAACTTGCCCGGAGTAATGCAACTCCAGCCCACGAGTTTTCAGGCCCCGGGCTATCCCTGCCTGCTCCTTACCTTATGGAAAATGTTTGGAAACAATGCCGGCAGCCTTCTATGGTTAAGCTTGCTGCAGGCCATGCTGGTGAGTTCCATCGTATATCCCATGGGTTGGCTTACCCGCCGCTGGGTGGGAACCCACGCGGCTCCGTATGCCTGTTGGGTGAGCGCGCTGCTGCCGCCTTACGCCTATTTTGCGACGCGGTTATCGCAGACGTCCATCATCATCACATTGTACCCCTGGCTGGTGGTCGGCTGGTTATTCTTGGCCGATAAGAAATCCTGGCGCTCCGCGGTTCTCTTGGGGATTGCGACGGGCTTGGCAAGCCTGTTTCAACCGGTCATGTTGGGTGTCTTCGGCCTGCTCGGGATGGTGCTCCTGGCGCGGACCATCCGGCAAAAGGATCGGCCGGGCATCCGCTGCCTGTGTGCCACCGCCTTGGTCGTCGTGCTGGTTCTGCTGCCATGGACCATCCGCAACTACCGCGTGCAGGGCTGCCTGGTGCTCATCAAGAATACTTTTGGCAAGGAACTCTGGATTGGGAATAATCCACAGGCCACGGGGGTTTCCGTGCAGGCCGATGGTCGCACGGACATGTTCTTGCTTTATTTGCCCAAGGCGCTCCAAATGCCTGCAACGGTGACAGAGATGGAGGTCATGCGTCACATGCAAGCGGACGCCCTCACGTTCATCCACGGCGATATACCGGCTTTTCTCCAGCGCACGGGGCAGAAGATTCTTTGGTTCTGGACCTCGCCCCCGCTGAAGTATCTTCCCATGGAGAGCGCGCGGCACAAGTTCTATTGGCTGCAGCAGATTTATTGGTGGCTATTGCTGGCGCTGGCTGGCATCAGCCTATGGCGCATACCGCGTGAATACGCTGCCGTTTGTTTGATTATCGGCGTGGTTTATTCTGTGACCTTTGGGCTCACCTTCGTGGATCACAGCCGTTTCCGCGCTGATATCGAATTTATTCTGATCCCGGCGGCGGCGGTGCCCGCCATCGTCCTTTCGATTCCAACCGACGGAAAACAGGACGAG
>CAIQIC010000044.1 GCA_903871765.1 uncultured Lentisphaerota bacterium | reverse complement strand
CTCCATCCACGCGCCGGGCCGCGGCAGGAATTTCACCGCGGCCGGGAAGGCCGACAGCAGCAGATAGGGCACCGCCAGTCCGAGCGCGATGGCGGTGAAGACGGCGAGTGACTCGACCGGCGAGAGCGCCAGCGCCGCGCCCAGCGCGGGCGCGAGAAACGGCGCCGAGCAGGGCGTGGCTACGACGGTGGCAAGCACGCCGGTGAAAAACGAGCCGGAGTAGCCGGACTGCATTTGCAGCTGCGCGCCGACACCGGTGGCCGACAGGCCGACCTCGAACAGGCCGCTCAGGTTAAGCGCGAACACGAGCAGCAGCGCCGCCAGCACGAACACGAAGCCCGGCTCCTGCAGTTGAAACCCCCAGCCCAGTTCCCGCCCGCCCGCCCGCAGGACGAGGAGCGCACCGGCCAGCATCCAGAACGAGACCAGCACGCCGAGGGCGAACACGAGGCCATGCAGCGTGACCTTGCGGCGGTCCGCGCCCGCTTGGTTGACGAAGCCGAGAATCTTGATGCCGAGCACTGGAAATACACACGGCATGAGGTTGAGGATCAGTCCACCGATCAAGGCGAGCAGGAGCGTGCCAGGCAGGCTGCCAGCGACCGCGGTCGAGGATCGAAGGTTGGAAGGCGCGGAAGGGGTGCTGAACGGAAGATCGATCCGGACGCCGGGAATATCGCCCTTGGCCAGCGCGAGCACGCCGTAGAGGCGGGTTGGATTCTTCGGGCCCGCGAGATCAATGGGAAGCGTCAGGACGAGGTCGCCGTTGCCTCCGGCGCGGATGGGTTGCGGCTGGTCGTAGGCGATGAGTCCGTCATCGGCGAAGAAATGGAAGTCGGCCGGGGTGAACGTTGCACCCGTTGGCGGCTGCACGGTGAGCGTCACGGTCCGGTTGTCTCGCGCGGCCGCGAGCTGCCAGCCGTCGGGGGCGTGCGGCCACTGTCCGCGTGCCGCGGTCAGTTTGGAGCCCCAGCGCGGATGCGGCGCGGGCGGCCCGGCGTCGACGGGGAGCGTGAGTTCGAGCGCCGCTTCGCCGGGCATGCAGACTTCCTTGCACATGAGCCAGGCGACGGCGGCCTGGAGCGTGATGCTCGAGCCGGGCGGCAGATCGGCCGGCGGCGTGAGCGTAACAAGAAGGTACACCTCGCCGTCGTACCCGTTGCCGGTGATGGTGCCGTGGGCATCCGTCAGCACGTGCGGCACGGGCCACTGGATGTCGCTGGCCTGCCAGCCGGGTGGCAGCGTCCATTTGATCGAGGTGGGATAGCCGGTGCCCGCGTTGATCCAGTAGGTGTGCCAGTGCGGGTCGTGCGCGAGGCGCAGGGCAACGTCGAACGCGCTGCCCGGCTGCACGCTGGTCACGGCCGGCACGAGCTCGGCCTCGACTGCGCCATTCCGGACGGGCTTGGCGTGAGCGGTGGTCAGCAGGGCCAGGGCACAAAGCGGCCACGCGAGGAACCTGCTCGCGTGGAATCGCGGGGATTTCATGTGGGGTGAGGCTAATGGTGTTTGTGAGAGGTGCAACCCGGGAGGGTTATTCCCGGACGGCGTTCCGCCTGATGGTCATTTTGCATGCTCGTGCATTGCGGTCGCTGGCAGAACATGCCACTGATCCTGACTCATGAAGTCCCGCATTTTTGGAAGCACAAAGTTTGCGACGGGGGAGGTCGGGCTGGGCACGTGGCAGCTTGGCGCCGACTGGGGCGAGGTCACGGAGGATGCCGCGCTAGCAACGCTCCGCTCCGCCCACGAGGCCGGCACCAATTTTTTCGACACGGCCGACGTCTATGGCGCCGGCCGCAGCGAAAGGCTGATCGGCCGCTTCCTTAAGGAAACGCACGCGAGGATCTTCATCGCCACCAAGCTCGGACGCTTCAGCGACCCTGGCTGGCCGGCCAACTTCACCCGCGCCGCGGTGCGCCAGCACACCGAGGCCTCACTGCGGCGGCTCGGCGTCGACGCGCTCGATCTCACGCAGTTCCATTGCGTGCCGTTCGAGGAGCTCAAACGCGGCGAGCTGTTCGGCTGGCTGCGCGAACAGCAGACCGAGGGCAAGAGCCGGGCCTATGGCGCCAGTGTCGAGTCGATGGACGAGGCGCTCTGGTGTGTCGGGCAGGATGGCTGCGCCTCGCTTCAAATCATCTTCAATATCTTCCGGCAAAAGCCGATTGCCGCGCTCTTCGCTGCCGCCCGGGCGCGGCGGGTGGCCCTCATCGTGCGGCTGCCGCTCGCCAGCGGGCTGCTCGCCGGCAAGTTCAGCAAGACGACGCGCTTTCCCGCCAGCGATCACCGTAACTACAACCGCGACGGAGGCAGCTTCAATGTCGGCGAGACGTTTGCGGGCCTGCCGTTCGAGAAGGGCGTCGAACTGGCTGACGCGCTCAGGCCGCTCGTGCCGGCTGGTTTTTCGATGGCCGACATGGCGCTGCGCTGGTGCCTCGATTTTGACGCTG
>CAIQIC010000043.1 GCA_903871765.1 uncultured Lentisphaerota bacterium | reverse complement strand
GCGATCCTGCTCTCGAAGGACGCCAGCCGGCGCCAGCCTTTGCTGGGTATCATGGATATCACCGTCGAGCGCAACGCTTTTGGCCGCCAGGTCGACTCATTCGAGGCCGATCTCGCCATCCCGGCATTGGGCGCAGGCGGTCCGTATCATGCCGTCTTCATCCGCGCCCCCATCATCGCATCCGTTCAAGCGGACGCGCAAATTCTCTCCAGCCTGCCGGATGGCAGGATTGTGGCTGCACAACAAGGGAAATTGCTCGCCACCTCATTTCATCCCGAGTTGACGAGGGACACACGTTTCCACGAATTCTTCCTTTCTCTGGCTTGTTGAAGCCTTGAAGTATTCATAAATGATAGTTCGATCCCTGGATGTCCTCGATCTGACGCTGCTTTCCCGTTACCGCCGGGATCTGCTTGCAATGGATAGCGCCCGCACATTGACCCACGGCAACCCACTCAGTGCGGTGGCCATGCTTTCCTATCTCGATCCGCGCCATCACATCTACACTGCCGTCGCCTCCGAGAATGGCATTTCATTGATGGGGCAGGTTACCCTGCGGGAAGAAGAGACCTCTGCCCGGGTGTCTTTTCTCGCTCCGGCGGAAGACATCAACGGGCTGACCCAACCTCTGCTGGATCATCTGGTTGCCCAGGCAGGCGAGTGGGGCGCGTTCCACCTGCTGGCCGAAGTGGATGAGGACTGTCCGGCCTTCCGGCTGCTGCGACAGGCGGGCTTTGCCATGTATGCCTGGCAGCGCCTCTGGAAATTGCCGGTCGCGGACCCGGATACCGTCAAAAATGATATCTGGCGGCCGGCAGCCGGGACGGATTGGCCGGCCGTCCAGTCGCTGTATGGACAGATCGTCCCGGCTTTGCTGCATCCGATCGAAGTTTTGCCGAGGCAGGTCATGGGTCTGGTCTGCCGCCCGCAGGGGAACATCCAGGCATATGTGACGGTCATCAGCGGGCCAAAGGGCATCTGGGTCCAGCCGATCGTTCCGCCCGATTCTGATTGTGTCTCCGAGCAATTGGCCGGATTGACCAATGCCATGGCAAAAGGGCGCCTCCGGCCCATTTTCGTCTGCGTACGTTCCTACCAGGCCTGGCTCGAATCCATCCTGGAAGACCTGGGCGCGCAGGCCGGGCCGCGCCAGGCTGTCATGGTCAGACGGCTGGCGAAAGTGCAGCGGGTTGAGGAAAAGGTTTCGGCCATGGACAAGGTACTGGTGAAACCGACTGCGCCGGCGGCGCGCGTGGTAACCAATCAGGACATTCCGCCAAAAGAGTGATATAAATTACGCATGACTCAACTGAAAATAACCGACGACCTGGATGCGCTGTTGGGCGTATTGCCCGGTGACATCGTACAGGCCGTCCATAAAGCCAATGATTACGATAACCTGCTCGAGATTATCCTCGACCTGGGGCGTGTCCCGACCGCCCGCTATGTCCAGGGCGAGATGGTCTTGAATAAGAAGGAGATCACCCGCCTCGAGCTTGACCATGTGGTCGAGCGGATCGGCGAGTTCGATGCCGATAACCGCGCCGGACTCGAACGCACCCTGCACCGTATTTCATGTCTGCGCAACCGCCGCGGACATATTGTCGGCCTCACCTGCCGGGTCGGGCGGGCCGTTTATGGCACGGTGGATATCATCCAGGATATTGTCGAGTCAGGCAAATCCCTGCTCATCCTGGGACGCCCGGGCGTGGGGAAAACCACCCTGCTGCGCGAAGCCGCCCGTATTCTGGCAGAGAGCAAGCGTGTCATCGTGGTGGATACTTCCAACGAGATCGGCGGGGACGGCGATGTGCCGCACCCGGCCGTGGGCAAGGCCCGCCGCATGCAGGTGCGCGAGCCCATGCTCCAGCATGAGGTGATGATCGAGGTAGTTGAGAACCATAACCCCGAAGTCATCGTGATCGACGAGATTGGGCGGGAGCTGG
>CAIQIC010000042.1 GCA_903871765.1 uncultured Lentisphaerota bacterium | reverse complement strand
TCGTCCATGCGGCTGCCGGTGTCCACCAGCGCCGTGGCGATGATCGTCAGGCTGCCGCCTTCCTCGATGTTGCGGGCGGCGCCGAAGAAACGCTTCGGCTTGTGGAGCGCGTTGGCGTCCACGCCGCCGGAGAGAATCTTGCCGCTGTGCGGCTGCAGGGTGTTGTAGGCGCGGGCCAGGCGAGTGATGGAGTCGAGCAGGATCACCACGTCCCGCCCGCATTCGACCATGCGCTTGGCCATCTCGATGACGATCTCGGCGACCTGGACGTGCCGTTCGGGCGGCTCGTCGAAGGTGGAACTGAGCACCTCGGCCTTGGTGCTGCGCTCCATGTCCGTGACTTCCTCGGGGCGCTCGTCGATCAGCAGGACGATCAGCTTCACCTTGGGGTTGTTGGCGCTGATGCTGTTGGCGAGTTTCTGCAATAGCACGGTCTTGCCGGTGCGCGGCGGCGCGACGATCAAGCCGCGCTGCCCCATGCCGATGGGCGTCAGCAGGTCCATGACGCGCATGGAGATTTCGCCGGGCGCGGTTTCCAGCACCAGGCGCCGGTTGGGGAACAGCGGCGTGAGGTTTTCGAACGGCACCTTGTTGCGGGACTTTTCCGGATCCTCCTGGTTGATGCGGTCCACGCGCAACAGGGCGAAGAAACGTTCCTTTTCCTTGGGGGCGCGGATTTCGCCCTCGACGAAGTCGCCGGTGCGCAGGGCAAAGCGGCGAATCTGCGACGGCGAGACGTAGATATCCTCGGGACACGGCAGGTAGTTGTAATGCGGCGAGCGTAGGAATCCAAAGCCATCGGGCAGGATTTCGACGATGCCGCGGCCGAACATCGTGCCGTTCAGGCGGGCGTTGGCGCGCAGGATTTCGAAGATCAGCTCATGCTTGCGCAGCGCGCCGAGCTCCGTCATGCCGTAGCTGTCGGCCATCGCTTTGAGTTCGGGCACGGGGCGCACCTGGAGTTCGAAGAGGTCGAGACGCCGGCCGCCCATCCGGACCGGCTGCGGTGGCGGCGGGATTTCCGCGGACATGGGCGGCGGAGTGGAAACCATGGATTCGGCCACCGGCTGGGGCAGCGACGCCGTTGGCGCCGGCGGGGCTGGCGGAACCGGCTGGGCATCGGTCGCCGGGAGGTGCAGGGCCGGGCTGTCCGACGGCGGCGGCGCCTGCGGGATGCCGTGCCGGCGCGCCGCCGGGGGATAGGCGCCGTCGGCCGCCATGCCGGAAGAGACGGGGTGATTGGGTGGCCGGCCCCGGCGTCCGGGGCGGTTGAGTTTGTGTTCCATCATGATCTCACTTCTCCTTCTTCATCAGGGCGGCCCAGGCCATTCGCGCACTGGCGGCCAAGGCACGCCGCGTACCGTTGTTCCACAGCACCACATCCGCCCGCCGGACTTTCCGGGCCAGCGGCCACTGCGCCCGCAGGCGCTGTTGCGCGGCGCGCAGCGACAGGCCGCGCTGCCGGAGGCGCCGGAGCGCCACGGAGCGGTCGGCCGCCACGCAGATCACCGCATCCCAGCCACAGTCGAGGCCGACTTCGTACAGCAGCGGCACCACGGCCGCCGCCGGCCGGCCCTGCCGCTGTTGCACCGCCAGCCACGCGCGCAGTTCCCGGATCACCGCCGGATGCACCAGCGCATTGAGCACCCGGCGCTCACAGGCCGTGGCAAACACACAGTCGCCCAATTTCCGCCGATTAATTGCGCCATCGGCGCGCAAGATGCCCGGACCGAACCGGCGCACGATGCGGCCATGCACCGGCGTCCCGCGCCGCAGCAACCGGTGCACCGCGGCGTCGGCGTCCCACACCACCGCGCCCAGGCGGCGCAGCACGCGGGCCACTTCGGTTTTACCGCAGGCGAGGCCGCCGGTGACGGCCACCCGCAGCGCGCGGGTTTTGTTCTCGTCATTTTTTCTGTTCATCAACCGACCCGGCGAAGCCCGACTGTCGCAGCGCGCCGACGAGCCGGAGCACGCGTTGCGCCACCGGCTGTTGCGGATCGCGCGCCAGCGCTTCGAGCGCATGGCGTTCCGCGCGCTCGAGCTGTCCGCGCTGGCAGGCCGCCTCCGCCAGCTCCGCCTGATCCGCGGCCACCGTCGCATCGGCCCGCCACTGGATCCGGAATACCCGGTACTTGCGGTTGCCCCAGACCAGCGAAAACAGCTTCAGGCTCTTGGGCGCGGTTTCAAACTTCCAGGCGGGCGCCTCCGGTCGTGGCTGCACGGCGTTCACAAAATAGCGCATCTGCTGCGATATACCCACGGAGGAAAACTCACCCAAGGCATGCACATAGTACAGCGCGCCTTCGTTTTCCGCCCAGTTACGGAATCGGGTCTCCGTGCCTGTAAAAAGAACCTCTCCGTACTGCTGCACCCGCCGCCGGATGCTTTCCGCCTCGAACTTCGGATGCAGCAGGATGGGGCACTGCCCATATTCCAATATCGAAGCGCTGACGCCAAAATTGGCCAGCACCGGCTCCGGCGCCACGTTCTCCCGCAGCCACTGCGTCAACTCCGCCAGTTCGCGGTAGTACACATTGCCGCGGCCCCACCATTCCGGCTGCCGCACAACTTGAGCGCCCTCGATCAGCACGGCCGCCAGCAACGCCACCGTCACCAGCCATCGCGGCCACGCGCCACGACCTCCTGCCCAAGCCGACCACAGGCCCAGCAGCACCGCAGCGATCACACTCACAACAACATGCGGCTGGACAAACAATACATAACCAAGCAGGGAAACATCATAGCCCCAGCCCCACCGCTCCGGCTGCCTCACAACGAGCAAGCCCTCGAGCATCGCCACAGCCAACAACGCCACCGTCACCAGCCACATCTTCCATACGCCGCGCCGCCCGGCCCAGGCCGCCCACAGGCCCAGCAGCGCCGCGGCGAACAAACTCAGGAAAACATGCAGCCGGACAAACAGCACAAAACCGAGCAAGGAGACAACATAACCAATCAGTATGGGTGCGACCCCGAAGTTTTGTGGATCACGCTTTCGCAACGCCAGGCAAGCTGCGGCCGTCAAGCTGAGCAGTACTATCGCCGGAAACAGCGTGAAAGTCAAATGGAAAGTTGCCGAATGCAGTGCGGGCACCCACATGATCCGCTGGTTGAAGGTCAGCAGCGCCGGATCCTCCGGCTTGACATTCAGGAACCGGAGCTTGGCCCAGAGCAGTTCGCCAAAATGTCCGTACGCGGCGGGATAGGCCTGGGCCAGGCTGCCGGCGAGGAGCAGGGGCAGCAAGCCGAGCAGCGCCCAGCCCAGCCGCGGCCACCCGGTGCTGCCGATATCGGCGCCCAGCCGCCGGCGGAGCAGCGCGACCGCCACGGCGCCGAGGGCCAGCGCCATGGCCGGCGAGGTCACAAAGCCGTGGGCGCGCAAATAGGGATTCAGCCCGCCGGCCAGCAGCAACGCGCCGCAGTTCAGCAGCGCCGCCCCCAGCTCGCGGTCGGATGCCGGTGTCCGGCTGAGGACCAGCCGCAAGAAGAGCCCCGCCGCCCAGATGAACAGATAGAACTGGATCAAATCCCACGTCATCAGCGCCAGGGCCAGCGCGACTGCCGCAGTGGTCGCGCCGAGCCAGAATCCTGGGCGGGTCGCGGCGCGCTCGGCCAGCGCCGCCGCAGCCAGGCTCGCCAGGAGCAGCGGCAGGGCGATGTTTTCGTGCGAGAGCTCCTGGCCGGTGGACCGGATCACGCTGGACAGGGCCACGGCATAGAATGCCGCAGCCACGGCGCCGGCCCAGCGCGAGCGAGTGCGCAGTCCGATCCAGACCGCCAGCAACGGAATGCCCAGGCAGAACCAGGCGGCCTCCAGCCAGCGGATCCGGTCGGCCAGCGGCATGATCTTGGGGAACAGCCGCGCGCCAGCGGCGTAGAAATACTCCGCGCCCACGGTGTCCGTCTCGCGGACGCGCAGGCCGCGGGGATATTCGCACTGCCGGTCCACTTCGGGCAGCCGCCCCTGGGCAAGCACCTGCTCGATCCGGTTGAAGTACAGCGCGCCTTCGAGCGTAAACGGCAACCGGCCGTCCGCCTGCGCGACTTGGGCGGCCAGCACATAGCGGCGCAGACTGAGGCCCAGCGCAAACAGGGTCAGCAGACCGAGCACCGTGCTCCAGCGTCGCAGAACGGGATTCATGCAAGCGTTTCCACGATCCAACGCCCGTGGGTGGACGCAGGGACCAAATCTGTCATGGAGTTTAGAAAAGTTCCATTTGAGCGGCGGGCGGCAAGGCGCCGCTCTGCCGGCCGGCGGGTTTCTCCGCCGGGCCAGCGACGCCGGCCACCTCGCGGGCCAGCTTGTGAAATTCCAGCTCTTCGAACAGCGACTGCAAGGCCGGGCCATCCGGCGGCTGGCGGCGCAACAACTCCCAATCCAGCCGCTCCAGCAAATCGGTGCGCAACCGGATCAGCGCCAAATTCCTCTCGACCACGGCACGGTGCTCCGCCAGCGCCTGCCGCGTCCGCTCGGCCGGGAGCTGATCGAGCTGTGCCCAGAGGCCGGCCAGCGAACCATACTGCGCGAGCAGTTTCGCGGCGGTCTTGGGACCGACGCCCGGCACACCGGGAATGTTGTCAACGGTGTCGCCGGTCAGCGCCAGCCATTCCACGATGCGCTCGGGCGGCACGCCGGTGCGGGCGTGAATCTGCTCCGGTCCCAGCTTTTCCCCGCCGGTCGTGGTCGGCACCACGGCCACATGTTCGGAGACCAGTTGGAACATATCCTTGTCGCTGGTCGCCAGCAGTACTTCGGCGCCTGCGTCGCGGGCGCGGGCGGTCAGCGAGGCCATGGCGTCATCGGCCTCCTCCGCTGCCAGGCGGACGACGGGGACACGCGCGCGTTCGAGGAAAGCCGTGATCGGCGCGAACTGGCCGCGCAGCGCGTCGGGCATTTCCTTGCGCTGGGCCTTGTAGGTCGGCAGCAAATTCAAGCGCGCCGCCGGGGTGCCGCCGTCGAAAACCACGGCCCAATGCGAGGGCTGCCAGAGGGCCTCGAGCTGGCGCACCAGGCGCACGAAGCCGAAGACCGCGTTGGTGGGCCGGCCAGCCCGGGTGGCCAGCTCACGGATGGCAAAGAAAGCCCGGTAGGCCATATTGGTGCCATCCATCAAGAGCAAGGTGTTGGCGGGCATAAATACTCCGCAGCCGGCCTTAGGGAGAAACTGTTTTTCCAAACCGTCAGGAAAACCGACCGCCACCACCCGCTCCCTCCCCGCGACACCGCGTCGCAGGCGCAGGAAATCAACCGGCTGGAAGCTGGCGTACGCCGGAAAAAACAACTTAGCGCGGCATGGCTCCGCCGGACTCCACCGTCTGCCGCATGGTGGTGCCTTTTTCCTTCTTATGGATCGGCCGGCCCGAGGAATCCACAATCCGGGCGGTGACAAAGATCATCAGATTTTTCTTCTGGCTGAACTCACCCTCGCTGCGGAAGAGCCGCCCGATCAGCGGAATGTCGCCGAGGATGGGGATCTTGTCCTTGTTCTTCGTAAGGCTCTCGGTAATCAATCCGCCCATGACCACGGTTTCGCCGTCCCATACCACCAACTTGCTGGTGATGGTGCGCGTGCTGAAGAACGGCTGCTCGGCATTGAAACTCTCGTTCGAGCCGGTTTGCGTGCCGTATTGGTGCCACTCGACCAACTCGGTCACTTCCGGCACCAGCGTCAGGTCAATCGTGTAGCCGTCCGGCCCCACGGTCGGCGTGACATTCAGAATGACGCCGATTTCCCGGGTCTGGAAATCCGCCGGGGCGAACACCGTGACGGGGATGGTACCGCCGACGAGGCTTCCATTAGGAGTGGCTATCTGAATCTGGGACGGTTCGTAGGATTGCGGATAGCGGATTTCCTTGACCACCTTGATGGTGGCCTGTTCGCCCGCCTTGGTGGTGACCCGCGGCGCGGAGAGCACATCGGTATTGCCCGACTGGGAAATGGCGTTGATGACCATCTGTAGTTCCGGGTTGGTGAGCACGCTGGCGAAGGTGAGAATGTTGCCCATGGGCGTCGCGCCGGCCGCCGCTGCGGCCCCCGACTGCAGCGTGGGCATGCCGGACAGGTTGTTGAAGAACCGCAGGCCCTTGGTGAGCCCCTCGGAATCCTTGTTGATCTGGATGCGCTCCTTGCTCAGCGGGCTGCCAGGGCCACTCTTGGTGGCAAGTTCGAAATTGTCCGTCAGTGTCCACTGCAAGCCGAACTGCTCCAGAAAATTCTCCTGGATTTCCACGAAGCGGGTCTCAATCTCGACCTGCTTGGAGGCCACGTCGATTTCCGCGAGCAGGCTTTCGAGTTTTTCGAGATTCTCCGGCGTGTTGGCAACGATCAGTTTGCTGATGGACTTGTTATAACGGATGGACGTGCCCTGGGGGAACGGGACGCCGGAGTTGTCAAAAAAGGTCCGCAAATCGCCGGCGGAGGTCTCCGCGGGCATGGGTTCCGTACCTAGGACCTGGACTCCGCCCGCAGGGGCGGCCGGCTTGGCCGCCGCGGCCTCGCCCAACCTCTGCACCATCGCGTCAATGGTGCTCGGGCTGACCGGATACAGGCGCGTGACCAACCTTTCAATGTACCCTTTCGGGAGAATGATGACCACATTCTTATCAATGCGGTACGACATGTTGGCATATTCGGTGATGAACTTGATGGCGTCCAGCATCGAGACCTTGCGCAGATTGAGGGTGATGGTGTTCGCGGCCGGAGCCGGAGCCGCCGGCGCGGCGCCGGGCGCGGCGGCCGGTTCGCCTTCCGGAGCGCCCTGTTTAATAATGATATTCACGCCCACGTGTTCTGGATCCGCGCTCACGCTCTCCTTGGAGAGATATTCCATCACGTCGTTGATGTTGGCAGCTGAGAAATTTATCGAGGGGATGATCAGGGTTTTCAGTTTCTCGCGGGTGCGGGCGACATCCGTGGGCTCGACCGTGCCTGGTTTTTGCTGCATGAGCGGCAGCGAGCTTTCCTTGCGGGTGTGGGGGTTCCACGTGTCCCGCACGCGATTCATCATGTCCGCGACCGTGGCTTCGCGCTCCTTGGTGCTGAGGTCATAACGGATGTCGGCGATCCGGCGGAGGAAACGCATGGCGTCCACGTTGTACGGATCCTCGAGCAACATCTTGTCGAACCGGGCTTCCGCGTTGTCATAATCCTTGATTTCGAAATACTGCCGGCCCTCGTCCAGCAGTTGCTTCTGCGACTGCTTCTTTTTCACCACTGCATCTTGCTTTTTGATGGGCACCAGCGTGGGGGGCGTCTCCACCACGGTCGTGCGCCTTTTTTCTTCCTTGTCGGCTCTCTCCAAAACGCGCTGCGCCCGTTTATCGTCGCGCGTCACCTTCTGGGCTTCCTTGGCGTTGTTGCGCGCTTCCTCGAGATTCCTCTTTTTCAAGGCGGCTTCGGCGGCGAGAACATAGGCTTCCGTTTTGCGTTGGCGGAAGTAGACGCGCAGTTCCGTCGAGTTCGGCCGGCCTTCCGGTTGGGCCTTTAACGCCTCGTCATAGGCCTTGGCGGCGGCGGCATAATCTCCGGCCCGCAGGGCCTGATCGCCTTCCGCGGCGCTCTTGGCCGCCTGGATTTCGAGGGCTTTGCGGCGCAATTCCTCCTGCTGGGACAGTTCGCGGGCGTCCACCGGCGTGGGTTCCACTTCGGGCACCACAGCTTTGATGGCCGGCGGCGCCGCCGTTTCCACGACCGGCGCGGGCGGCGTCTCCGGCGGGGCGGCGGGGACAGCGGCCTCAGGCGCTGATGGCGGAGCGACCGGAGCCGCCGGGGCGGTCTCCGGCGCTTCGGGGGGCGTCGGGGCCGGCGCTTCGGGGGCCGGGGCGGCGTCGGGTGTGGCCGCCGGTGGTTCCATCGCCGCTGGTGCAGCAGGTTGCTCCGTGGCGGCCGCTTCCGGCGCATTGGTCTGTGCGGCTTCCGGCGCATTGGTCAGCGCCGGGGCGGCGGCCGCTTCCGGCGCCGGGCTGCTTGCGACCGTGTCGTCCTGGGCTCCGACACTCCAGCTCAACATGAGCAGACCAAAGAGTATAATACACCGTTTCATATGTCCCCTTGTCATGGATCATTCCTTGATTTGTCAAAGCATGCAGGTCCGCCGGCTTTCGCTGATTGTGCGTTGTTTTCGACCATCATTCCAGGCCCGGCTTGGGCGCGCCCGGCACCCCTCGCGGCGGCACATTCGTCCCCGATGGCACAGCCTCATTCCCTTTCACCCCCGTCAAACCTCGCACGCCCTCAACCTCGCCGGGCGTGCAAGGGGGAACGATCATCTCCCGTCCCGATGTCAGGTCGCGTATTTTGACGCCATCGGCCATGATGTCAATCACTTTGTAAGCGGATGTTTTGTTGCCGCGATCACGGAGTTCGAATACGGTGTCGGCGGTCACGTTGGAACGCACGGAATGATCAATCAGGAAAATCAGGTCGGCAGTGATTTCGAATTTTTCCTGCGCCTTGCCTTTGACGAGGCGGATGGTCTCGCGCCCGTCAAAGAGGGTGAGGACGTCCTTCCGCTCGGGGGACTGCTCGGCCGGTTCAAAGGCTTGCAGCTTGTAGCCCTCGACTTCCTCGCCGAGCTTCTTCAGGTGGGTTTTGCCCGAGCGCAGGTTGAGCTGGAAGACCAGCCCGGATGGCATGGTCATGACGCCCATGAACCGCAGCTTGAAGGGCTTTTTCTTGATGTCGCCCAGGATGCGCAGCTTGCCGGAAATGTTCGGATGGCTCAGAGGATCCTTGGGGTCGGTTCCGGCGCGAAATTCCTCAAAATTCGTGAAGCCGTCGTTATCCGGGTCTTCGTTGGCGACGTGGGGATCGTGAATATCGAACCCGTATTTTGTTTTCCATTTATCCGGAATATCGCCCGTGGTGCTGAATTTTTCAGGATCAATGATCTCCGGCTGCTTGGTGCCGCAGAAGGGGCAGATGGCGGCACTGTAGGGAATGGGCTTGGCGCAGCTCAGGTTGATGCAACTGACGCGCAGTTCGCTGGCCATCAGGCCCTTGGCGCCGATCTCCAATTGGAAAGGCTGCGTGAGGGCAGCGCCTTTCGCGTTCAAGGCGCCCGCGGACAGGGGTGTGGCTTTCTTGGGCTGGACGGATGGCTGCTTCCACTGGGCCAGCTTCAGCGCGGTGCGTTCCTGATAAACCTGCACGACCAGGAACAACGCGGAGGCCAGCAACCCCAGCAGGACCACCACCAGCATCAGCTTTTCATAATGCTGCTGCAGCCGACTCAAGTTATGGCGTGACAAGCCGCTCACGGTGCAACGTTCTCCTGGGGTTTGCCGGTCAGGCGGTACAAATCCAGCTCCATCTGGACTTGCATCATTTCGCGACCGGCCACGATGCGCTCTTCATGCGGGCGCGTATCCTCACCGCTTCCGCGCGCCAGGCCTGGCGGGGTGGCGTCCTGGTCCGGCGGTTGGGGCTCGAGGCGCCGCGCCGCGCCGTCCGTTGTTTTCTTGTCTCCACTCACGGCGGTGCTCATGGTCAGCTTGGAAACCACGGCGAAAATCTTCGCCTTGTCCGTGGTCGCCGTGCCGCTGCTGGCCAAGGCATTCAGCAAGGCCAGGATAATCTCGTCGCGGGCCTTGAGTGTCAGGGTGAAGTGTTCGCGGGTGTATAAGCCGCGGGCTTCAGGCGGCTCGACGGCCAACCTGGCCTTGAGCTCGGACTGCGCGGCGGAATCCTCCTTCGCACCGACCCGCGTCTGACCGCCGGCCGGCGCCGGCTCGGCGGTGCCCGGTGTGTGTTGCTCAAACAGTTGGCGCTCGATGGCGACGATTTCGGAAATCCTGCTTTGGCAGAGCTGGTGGAACAGCGCCTCGATCATCTGGAATTGCACCGTCAACCGCGCCACGTCGGTCATGGCCGGCAGCCGGCCTTCGAGGTAATAGGATTCGAAGCCAAACGCGAATTTCGGCGGCAGCTCCATCATTTGCTGCTTGGCCTCCGCAAACATCTTGGAGATGCTCGCCTGCAGATCATAGTTGAAGTCCACCGGCTGCCTCTTGCGCTCTTCGATTTGACCCTGCCGCAACTGGTCGGCCAACTGCTGTTGATAACGCTCCAACAGGGTCAGATTGCTCTTTACCAGTTGAACGTTGGCTTCGGAGGGGAACGGGCTCCGGTGTTGGAACTGCTCCAAGCGTTTCTGTTCCTCGGCGAGGGTGGCGTTGACACGGCGGAAGGCCCTGACCTGCCAGAACAGGAAGACCAAGGCTGCCAGCAGCAGCACGGTGGTGAGGCCGCCGCCCATGAACAGCCAGAGGTTTTTCTTAATGAAATCCATCAGGGCCTCAACGGTTGTTTCAACACGATGCGCATCTTGAATTCCTGCTTATACCCGCCGGCCTCGGGCGCGGGCGCCCATTCGATCTCGGTTTTGTCCGGCGCAAAGAGTAGTTGCTTTCTCAGCGCGTCGCGAAAATCGCGGATCGGATTTTCTTTTTCACCGATCTTGTCCCGATAGATGAAACCTTCCACGGCCAGGGCTTGCACCTCGTCCGCGGCCGGCGCCGACGCGGCGGCGGGTGCCGCCTGCATGACGGGGCGCAAGGCCGTGAGCGTCATGCCGGTGGGCAGGCAGGCGCGAATCTGGTTCAAGACTTCGATCCACTGCGTGCGGCGATTGGCCAGCGCCAGCAGCTTGTCAATCCGGCCGGTGACTCCCGCGGCGCGCTGTTCGACAACGCGCAGCCGGCTGTCCACGGCCGACAGCGTTTTCACATCCCCTTGCACGAGCATCAGCCGTTCGTGATACAACTGGGCCATCTTGTGAAAGTAGCCGCACCACACGGCCACGGTCATGATGATGCCCAACAACGCGAGCACCAGCAGCGGTTGCTTGCGCCGGAACGCGGCCGCGGCCAGCACCTTGGGCGGCATGAGATTGAGTTCGATGGGGCAGTCCATGCAGCGGCGCAAGGCCAGGCCCGCCACCTGCCCCATCACATGGGCGTCGCGCCCGATCTGCTCCGCTGGAATCTGGCTGGCCACCGCCACATTCATGAACGGATTCAGATAATCCACATCCACCTTCAGCTTTTCCTTCAGGAAGGTGTCCGTGTACGGGATGATCGACGTACCGCCGGCCAGCAGGATCAGCGTGGGTTGCTGGCCGCTTTGCTGGCTCCGGTAGAAGTTGATGGAGCGGTTGATTTCCGCATGCATGCGGGTCATTACGCTGCGCACGCTCTTCGAAACCTTGTCCACCGCGTCGCTCTGGTGGCCCTCGTAGGCGCCGCCGAAGGCTACAAAGGCGTGCGCCTTTTTCATTTCCTCCGCGTCGGCGAAGGACAGATTGAATTCCTGCTGCACCTGCTGGGTGATGGCATTGCCCGCCACGGGGATGCTGCGGCAGAACACGCGGCCCTGCTCAATGAAAATCAAATCGGTCGAGCGGGCGCCGATATCCACCACCAGCGAACACGCCGGCAAATTCGTGTAGTTGTACCGCGTCACGTTGTACAGCGCCATCGGAGAAACGTCCACCAGGTCGGGTTCCAGCCCCGCCTGCTGAATGCTGTTCAACAATTGCTCGATGATGTCGGTCTTGATCGCCGCCAGCATCACATCCAGCTCGTGACCCGCGCTGCCGATGAGTTGGTAATCCCAGACCACCTCCTCGATGGGAAAGGGCACGTTCTGCTGCGCCTCGTAAAGGATGATCTGATAAACCTTCTCGCGGTCCGTCGGCGGCAGGCGGACGAAGCGGGAAAAGACGGATTGTCCGGCCACGGTCACCAGCACGGGCCCCGGTTTGATGCCGGAGTCCATCAGCATTTCGCGCAGGGTCGAGGTGATGTAGGTGTAGCGGTCGCCCTCGCTTTGCGGGTCCAGGTCCAACGCGCCAATCACATAGTGGACCAACTCCACGCCGCCGGTTCTCAGCGGCACAAATTCCGCCAGCTTTAAACCGCTGGCGCCCACATCCAGGGCCAGAATACGTTTACGCTTAAACATGGCGTGCGCCGTTTGGCCGTTACCGACTGGTTCCTTCCACCGCCGGTTTCACCTGTTCAAAATCATCGAAACACAACAAACTGAAGGGCGTCTCCGAGCGCCGGAGCGCCATGCCGTTCAGCGGTGTCAACTCTTCCCACCAACGCTTGTGATCGGGCGGCTGGCTCGTCATGGCTACCAGTTGTCCCTGGCGGTTGATGAGCACCGCCACCGCCTCCGGCTCGCCATAACGCGCCAGCGTTCCCGGATGGACATACCATTCGTACTTATGCTTTCCTTTGGGAATATTAATCAAGGTCACCTCGCCGCGTAATAACGTTTGTCGCGGACCCGTCGTCGCGACCTTGCTGCGCAACAGCATGTAACATACCAGATTCAATTCGTCGGACCACTCCGCGTGGGTGTCGAAATGCGCCGTGAGCTGGAACCAATCGCGCGTTCCGCGGACCGGAGCGGGGGTGATGTTCACCCGGAATTCGGGCGTGCGTATTTTTTGCGTTTCGATTTTTTTCAGCGTTATGCTGGTCTTGTACGTTGAGGCCGGAGGCGCGACGGCCTGCGCTCCGGCGCGCTCGCCCGTCAAGCCGCACACCAGCAAGCCGGCGATCATTCCCGCTGCAATGCCTTTCATACCTGTACCCTCCCCCAGGGCAACGCCCGCCATGGGTTTTCCGACGGTCCATCCAAAGCGGATGCACTTTATGCAACTTGCGCCCCGTGCGTCAACCAGGAAAAGATTTGTATTAAAAAAATATTTGGCCGTCACTTTTGCGCCGCGCCCGAGACCCGCCGCCGGGATTGGACATTGTTCGCACGATGATCTCTTGATCGCCATCGCACGCCGCGCCGGACCGGCTAAGCGCCGGCAGGCCGCGGCCGGCGCTGGAGCCATACCGCCAGGATGGATACGTCCGCGGGCGTCACCCCGGAAACGCGCGCCGCCTGTCCCAGGGTGAGCGGTCTGATCCGGTCCAGTTTTTCCCGTGCTTCAAAACGCAGTGCCCGGAGTTCACGGTAATCGAAGTCCGCCGGGATCGGCAACTGTTCAAACTTCGCATACCTGGCCAGTTGCTGCCTTTCGCGCTGGATGTATCCTTCATATTTGACCCGGATATCCACCTGTTCCGCCAACCGCGGTTTCAAATCGGACCGACGGCCAGGTAGATCCTTATAAGTAACACCCGGCTGCTTGAGCAATTGCGCCAGGGAAGCACCTTGCACGTACGTTGTATTCAGCCTGCTTATTTCTTCTTCAATCAGATCAATTTCTGTATCTATAGATAAAATCTTACCGTGTGAAATGATTCCTATATATTTGGCATGCAACAACATACGATATTTTGCGTTGTCCTGACGGATGGTAAGACGGTTCTCTGCTCGCGAGGTGAACATGCGGTAAGGTTCTTGTGTGCCCTTGGTCACCAAGTCGTCAATCAATACTCCGATATATGATTCGTATCGGCTCAAAATAAGTTGCTTTCTATTTTGTATTCTTAGAACAGCGTTCACACCGGCCATGAAGCCCTGTCCGGCTGCTTCTTCGTAACCGGTTGTGCCATTGATTTGTCCAGCGAAGTATAATCCGCCAATTTTCTTTGTCTCCAAAGTGGCATATAACTGCGTTGGATCAGCATAATCGTATTCGATGGCATAGCCAGGTCTGATGAAAACAGCCCGCTCAAGACCTGGTATGGAATGAATCATGTCCAGTTGGACTTCTTCAGGGAGACTGTTCGATACACCGTTTGGATAAACCTCATCGGTGTCGCGTCCCTCGGGCTCAATAAAAACGTGATGCGATTTTTGGCCGGTGAACTTGACAACCTTGTCCTCAATGGATGGGCAGTAACGCACACCTACGCCTTGGATGAGTCCACCATAGAGCGCACTCTTATCCAGGTTGTCCCGTATAATCTTGTGCGTCGCCTCGGTGGTATGGGTAATGAAACATGGAATTTGATCGCTGCCAGGGATCCAGGGGACCAGCGGGCTTCCTTTATGTTCCACGTGGAACATTCCGGCGTTTTCAATAACTTCATCAGAAAAGAACGGTGGCGGCTCAAGACCAGGCTGGATATCCATCAGATCATAATTAATCGAGTTTTTCTTCAGTCTTGGAGGAGTTCCCGTCTTCATCCTGCCGAGCGTGAATCCAAGCTCCCTTAACGAAAGGCTTAATTGAGTTGAGTTCCTCTCATTAATTCGGCCACCGTCAATTACATTATTCCCGATGAATATCTTCCCGTTCATGAAAGTGCCAACAGCCAATACAACGGCTTTACACCCAATTTCGCTGCCGCTCGTCAACTTTATGCCAACAACATTCCCATCGCGAACAATGATGGACGCTGCTTCTCCCTCCACGATCCGGAGATTGTCCATCGTCTCCAGAACATGTTTCATCCTGACGGAGTAAGCATCACTATCGCACTGAGCCCTGTTGGCACGTACAGCAGGTCCTTTCCTGGTGTTTAATACACGGAACTGTATGCCGGTGTAATCCGCGTTGCGCGCCATTTCTCCACCTAAGGAATCGATTTCAAAAACAATATGAGATTTGGCCATGCCGCCGATGGATGGATTGCATGACATCCTGGCGATGGCTTCACGTTCCATCGTCAACAAGGCTGTTCTGCATTTCATCCTGGCCGACGCCAATGCAGCCTCGCAACCGGCATGCCCAGCACCAACGACAATGACATCGAAATCCATCATTTCCCAACACAGAATTTTGAAAATACGCTTTTCAACAATTCATCATGATATTCCTTGCCTGTGACCATCCCGATAATCTCCGCGGCTTCGCGTAGATGACCTGCGGCCAATACGAGAACTTCTTCCGATCCTTCTTTTAATAATTCGTTGGATTTTACAATCTGTTCAAAAGCCTTGAACAAGAGATCTCTGTGTCTCTCAGATATGGCTACAAAACTTCCATGACCCATCGTTAATTTGCTTGAAATAAATGTTTTTATTTTATTTATAAGTGATTCAAGATCAATATTATATAAAAGAGATAATTCGACATATGGCATATTATTATCCGCTGGCAATTCAAATTTATTTCCAAGATCCGTCTTGTTGCCAACGACCAGGCACTGACCACTGGGCAAGTTCTGCAATATCTTGATGTCATCCGGATGTTGCGGCTGAGAGGCATCCACTATGTAAAGGTATAAATCAGCCTTTTCCAACTTCTGCCGGGCTCGACGAACACCTTCGCGTTCAATGGGACACGATGAATCCCGCAGTCCTGCCGTATCGACAAGAACCAGTTGGATGCCATCCAGAACGAGGCTTTCCTCAATCGTATCTCTTGTTGTTCCAGGTATTTCCGAAACTATAGACCTGTTTTTCCCCAGCAGGGTATTCATCAACGTTGATTTACCTACATTCGGCCGTCCCGCAATCACCACCAGTAATCCATCACGAAGACAATGTCCTTCGTCCCATGTGGCCATTAACGCCAATAGATCCTTCTTGACCCTGTCGCTGCGTTGGAGCACATCGGCCATGACAGGCGGCGGAAGTTCGTCATCCGGAAAGTCCAACGCCGCCGCGACATCAGCGGCCAAACCGATTAAAGCATCATAAATTTCATTGAACCGGACGCTTAACCGTCCTTCCAATTGCTCCACGGCGGCTTGGGCCGCGCGATCGGATCGGGCGCGAATCAGATCATTCACCGCCTCCGCCTGCACCAGATCCAATCGGCCGTTGAGAAAGGCGCGGCAGGTGAATTCACCAGGCTCAGCCGGCCGGGCGCCGGCTGCCAACACGCAGCGCAACACGCGCCGGCTGGCTATCAGCCCGCCGTGACATTGGATTTCCACCACGTCCTCCCGCGTATAACTGCGCGGCGCTCGCATGATCAACAACAAGGCTTCATCCAGCACGTCGTGGCCGGCCACGACGTGGCCGGCCACCACGGTGTGGGTCGGGCGCTCCGACGGTTTCAGCCCGGCACAGCGAAACACGCGGTCGGCCAAGGCCAGGCTTTCCGGACCGGAAATCCGGATGACGGCAAGGCCCGCCGGCCCCGGCGCCGTGGCCAGCGCCGCAATCGTATCGTCATGGCTCGATCGGTTCATGCGCGCGCTGATTATACTCTCCCGGCGCCATCCTGCCAGCGGCATCCGGAACGACATAGGGGTCAGGGGTATGAACGTCTGAAGGGTACGCCATGGGAGACCTTCGCGGAACGGTACGGCGACTGGGGCTGCGCACTGTTCCTCTGGGCGGCGCGACGCGTGTGCGGTCTGACGTTGCGGGCAGCTGGGGAGCAGGCGGGCGGCCTGGATTTCTCGGCGGTGAGCAAGCTGATCCGGTGGCTCGATCAACGGGCCGCCCAGGACGCGACCATCCGCGATCTTCAACGGCGGCTGCTCAAAACATCGAATGTCCAGCCCTGACCCTTATTTATTTGCCGGGTGTTGAGAAGCCCGTCTAAAATCCGCCGCTGGGGGCGCTGCTCGGGGCTGTCGCGGGGCTTGCCAGCGGGGGCTTTTCATGCTCATCATGTCGCCGCCACCGAGGGGCCTGCTGATGACACATCGCCTGGAAATCGGATTGCGGCGCGGCGTGCATGACGCGCGCGGCGCCCGCGTCGTGCAGCAGGCGCGCAAATTCTTCCGCCTGCCCGTGCGCGCCTGCGTGACGCGCGACGTGTACAAGGTGGATGTGCCGTTGACCGCCCGTGCGTGGTGCGCCGTGCGGGACATCATCACGGACCCGGTCATCGGCCGCTCCGCCGCGGGCCGCCTCCGGGCGGCGGCTTGCGACTGGCTCGTGGAGGTGAGCTACAAGCCGGGCGTGACGGACAACCTGGGCCGCACGGCGCAGGAGGTGGTGGCGGATGTTCTGGGCCGCCCGCTGACGCCGGAAGAGGGCGTGTACACCAGCGTGCAGTATTTCCTGCGCGGGGCGTTGACGCGCGAACAGGCGCAGCGCCTGGGACGCGACCTGCTGGCCAACGAACTGATCCAAAACCTGCGCGTGTACACCCCCGCGGAATGGGCCGCGGCGCCCGTGGACACGGCGCCCCCGGTGATCCGCGATCCCGCGGCCATCCAGGTACGCACCTACGACCTGGGCGGCACCGACGCCGACCTGTTGCGCCTCAGCCGCGAGGGCATTCTTTCGCTCAGCCTCGACGAGCTGCACGCAATCCGCGACTACTTCCGCCGCCCGGACGTCCAGGCGGCTCGCGCGGCGCTCAGCCTGCCGGCCGCGCCCACGGATGTCGAGGTGGAATGCCTCGCGCAATCGTGGAGCGAACATTGCAAGCACAAGATCTTTGCCGCGCAGATTGACTATGAGGACGAGCACGGACGGACGCAGACGATCGATTCGTTGTTCAAGACGTTTATTCGCGGGGCGACGGAACAGATCGCGGCGCACGTGGACTGGCTGGTCAGCGTCTTCACCGACAACGCCGGCATCATCCGGTTCGATGACCGCTATAACGTATCGTACAAGTGCGAGACGCACAACAGCCCCTCGGCGCTCGATCCTTACGGCGGCGCCATCACCGGCATCGTCGGCGTCAACCGCGACCCGCTGGGCACCGGCATGGGTTGCGAACTGCTGTGCAACACATGGGGCTACTGCCTCGCTTCGCCGTTCTACGCCGGTGACCTGCCCGCCGGCCTGATGCATCCGCGCCGCATCCGCGACGGCGTCCACCAAGGCGTCATTGACGGCGGCAACCAGAGCGGCATCCCATGGACGCGCGGCTTCGAGCGTTTCGACGAGCGTTACCTCGGCAAACCGCTGGTCTATTGCGGCACCGTCGGCCGCATCCCGCGTATCCTGCAGGGCCGACCCTCCGAGCGCAAGGAGATCCGGCCCGGCGACGCGATCGTCATGTGCGGCGGGCGGATCGGCAAGGACGGCATCCATGGCGCGACGTTCTCCTCCGAGGAACTCCGCGCCGAATCGCCCGCGCAGGCCGTACAGATCGGCGACCCCATCACCCAGCGCAAGCTGTACGAGTTCCTGATCGAGGCCCGCGACCAGGGCCTGTACCGGGCGCTCACGGACAACGGCGCGGGCGGCCTCAGTTCTTCACTGGGCGAAATGAGCAGCCTGAGCGGCGGTGCGGAAGTGGACCTGGCCCGGGCGCCGTTGAAATATGCGGGCCTGCAACCATGGGAAATCCTTCTCTCCGAAGCGCAGGAGCGCATGAGTCTCGCAGTCCAGCCGGAAACCGTCGTCGCGTTGCTCGCGCTGGCCCGGCGGCGCGATGTCGAAGCCACGGTGATCGGCACGTTCACCGCCGACGGCGCGTTCGTTTTGCGCCACGGCGACCGCGTGGTCGGCCGGCTGGATCTGGACTTTTTGCACCACGGGGGCCCGAAGCTGCGCCTGGCGGCCCGCTGGGCTCCGCCGCGCGTCGCCGGGCCGCGTCCGCTCCGGGCCGGCCCGCGCCAGCGCGCGCTGCTCGGCCTGCTCGGCGCGCTGAACGTCTGCTCGAAGGAATTCAAGGCGCGCCAATACGACGGGGAAGTGAAGGGCCTCAGCGTCGTCAAGCCGTTCGTCGGCGTGCACGGCGACGTGCCCAGTGACGCGACGGTGATGCGGGTCGCGTACGACTCCAACGCCGGCCTCATCCTGGCCGAGGGCATTAATCCGTTCTTTTCCGATCTCGACACCTACGCCATGATGGCCAGCGTGATTGATGAGGCCGTCCGCCGCGTGATCAGCGCCGGCGGCCAGTTGGGCTGGATCGCCGGGCTCGACAATTTCTGCTGGCCCGATCCGGTGCTGTCGGAAAAAACGCCTGACGGCCCATACAAGCTGGCACAGCTCGTCCGCGCCAACCAGGCGCTCTACGACGTCTGTACGGCCTACCGTGTCCCGCCGATTTCCGGCAAGGACAGCATGAAGAACGATTCCGTGCGCGGCGGCCGCAAGATTTCGATCCCGCCGACGGTGCTGTTCTCGACCATCGCCAAGCTGGACGACGTGCGCCGGGCCGTGACCATGCCCTGCAAGCAGCCCGGCGATGCGTTGTACGTGCTGGGCCTGACGCGGAATGAACTCGGCGGTTCGGAGTTCCACCGCTGGCTGGCCGCCGCGCAGGGCACGCCGGCCCACACCGGCGGCCAGGTGCCGGGTCTCGACACGGCGCGCGCGCTGGCGCTCTACACGGCCATGGGCGCGGCCACCCGCGCGGGCCTGCTGCATTCCGCGCACACGCCCACGCTCGGTGGCTTGGCGGTCGCGTTCGCGCTCAGCGCGCTCGGCGGCGACCTCGGCGCGGAGATCAATCTCGACGCCGTGCCGTGCGCGGATAACCCCGGCGTAGATGCGCTGCTGTTCGCGGAATCCAACAGCCGCTTTGTCGTCACCTGTGCGCCCGAACAGACCGCCGCGCTGGAGTCCGTCTTCCGCGGCCTGCCCTGCGCCCGCGTCGGCACGGTTACCGCGGCGCGCACGCTCCGGATCGCCGCCGCGGCGCGCACGCTCGTCGCCGCCGACCTCGACGCGCTTCGCAAGGCCTTCCAGAAGACGCTCCACGGCCTATGAGAACACACGCAATCTTTTTATGGAGCTGGCGTTGCCGGGTGGCACTATCATGAACCCGAGAATTTTGATCATCACCGGTTACGGCCTGAACTGCGAGGCAGAGTCGCGGCAGGCCTGGATGCTGGCCGGGGCCGCGCCGGATCTCGTGCACCTAAACGATCTGCTGGCGCAGCCTGCGCGGCTGCATGATTACGCGGGCCTGATGCTGATCGGCGGCTTTTCCTACGGCGACCATCTGGGCTCCGGCGTGGCTTTCGCCGCGCGGCTCCGCCACCACCTGCAGGAAGATCTCGGCCGGTTCATCGCCGACGGCAAATTGATTCTCGGCGTCTGCAACGGCTTTCAGATCATGGTCAAGCTGGGCCTGTTGCCGGGCCTGGACGGGAACTACGCCGCACAGCACGTCACGCTGATGCACAACGATGGCGGCGTTTTTCAGAACTTCTGGATCACCCTGCGCTTCGAGTCGCTGTCGCCGTGCATCTTCACCCGGGGGCTGGACCGGATGCCGCTGCCGATCCGTCATGGCGAGGGGCGGCTGTTCACGCTCGATGCCGCGCTCCTGGACCGCATTGAGGCGGTCGGCGGCGTGCCGTGCCGTTACGCCGACCCGGCGACCGGCGCGGCCACGCAGGCCTTTCCGCACAATCCCAACGGCTCACTCCGCGCCATCGCCGGGCTCTGCGATCCGACCGGCCGCGTCTTCGGCCTCATGCCGCATCCCGAAGCCTATCTCTTTCCGGAAAACCACCCGCAGAGTGATTTCCAGACCCTGCGCCGCAACCTGCCCGCGCAGGGCCTGGGCCTGCGCTTGTTCCAGAACGCCGTGGCTTATCTGCAATCCGCCTGAGCGGGCGC
>CAIQIC010000041.1 GCA_903871765.1 uncultured Lentisphaerota bacterium | reverse complement strand
GCCGCCGCCTGGCCTACCACCGGCGATCTGGTCTTCAGCGAACGCGTCCTGCCGCTGCTGTCCGACGACGAAATCGCCGCCATCGGCGCCCATGAGCTGGGGCATCTCGCGGAATCCCGCCTTACGGTGTTCGGCCGGCTGACCGGGTCGCTGGCGCTGCTGCCGTGGCTGTTGGTCAACCCTGTGCTCCATCGCTACGAATCGGCAGGCGTGGGGGCGCTTGCCCTGATCAGTTTGTTGATCCTGGCGGCCGTCGCGCGCCTGGCGCGCCGGATGGAAGTGCGCGCCGACCGGTTGGGCCGCGCACATCAGGCCGAGGGCGGCGTGTACGCCAACGCGCTGGAAAAGCTCTACGAAGCCAATCAGTTGCCCGCCGTCATGCCCGGCCGGCGCAAGGCGCATCCGCACCTCTACGACCGCCTCATCGCCGCCGGCATCCTGCCGCTGTATCCGCGGCCCAAGCCGGCCCGCAGTCTGGCCTGGACCGGCGTCGTGATGGTGGTCGCCTTCATCCTCCTGCTGGCCGGTACACTGGGGGCGGCGCGGCACTGAACAACCGCTTTGCTTTGCGTTCCGGAACGGCGTGCGGTACAAGGGGCGCATGACGCTGCCGTTTTCGCTGTTCCTGGCGCTGAAATACCTGAAGCCGAAGCGGACGTTCCTCTCGGTGGTCACGGTGATTTCCGTCCTCGGCGTGCTGCTGGGCGTCGCCGTGCTGATCATCGTGCTCTCGGTGATGAGCGGCTTTGACGACATGTGGCGCAGTAAAATCCTCAACTTCAACGCGCATGTCACCGTCAGCAGTTTCGGCGGCGTGATCGAGGCGCCCGAGGACCTGCTGCCGAAGATCGAAAAAATCGAGGGCGTCACCGGCGCGGCGCCGTATGTCCAGGGGCTGGTCTTCCTCCAGTACCAAAACCGCATCCAGACGCCCCTGGTCCGCGGCATTGATCCGCGCTACGAGGTCCGGGTCAGCCGCGTCCCCAGTTGCATGAAGAGCGGGACGTTCACCGTCGAGGATGACGCCGCCCTGATCGGCAGCGACCTGGCCAGCCGGCTCGGCGTGCGGGTGGGCGACAAGGTCCTCGTTCATTCGCCGCAGAGCCTGACCAAACCCGACGAGCTGCGCCTGCCGGAGGAGCTGAAAATCGCGGGCATTTTCGAGGTCGGCATGTGGGAGTTCGACGCCGGTTTTCTGATCACCTCGCTCGGCAAGGCGCGCGAACTCTACGGTCTCAGCCGCGGCGTCCACGCGCTGCAGGTGATGACCCGCGACCCGTACCAGGCCGAGGCCGTCGCCCGCCGCATCAGCGCCGCGCTCGGACCGGACTACGAGGTGCGGACCTGGATGGACCTCAATCGCCAGCTCTTCTCCGCGCTGCGCGTGGAAAAGAACATGATGTTCTTCCTGCTGATCTTCATCACCATCGTCGCGGCCTTCGGCATCACCAACACCCTGATCACGGTCACGGTGCAAAAAACGCGCGACATCGGCCTGCTCAAGGCCGTCGGCGTGCCGACGGGCAGCATCATGGGCGTGTTCTTCTGGCAGGGCTGGATCGAGGGGCTGATCGGCAACGTGTGCGGCGTCGGCTGCGGCCTGCTGGTGCTGAAGTACCGCAACGACCTGATGCAAATGCTCTCGCGGCAGTTCAACTGGGAGCTCTTTCCCAAGGAGCTCTATCACCTGAGCGAAATCCCGGCGACGATCAACCCCGGCGACATCCTGCTGATCACGCTGACGGTGATGCTCATCTGCACGCTGGCCGGCGCCGTG
>CAIQIC010000040.1 GCA_903871765.1 uncultured Lentisphaerota bacterium | reverse complement strand
GCCGCCTGGTCCAGCAATTTCTTGCGACGGGCAGCCTCGTACGGGACAGCGGAATCGAGGACGCTTGCCCCAAGAATGCGGAGGCTCGCCAGGTGTTTCTGGGCCCGCCAGAATTCCGGGTAATTCGGCGCCCATGGCTCCTGGAGGGGCAAAAATATTTCCGCCCGCATCCTGGCCCGCACAAGATCGCCGCTTTTCCGCAGCGCTTCGATCCAGGCGATCTCGGCGGCCCAGTAAATCGTGCCGCCATCAAAAGCGCCGGAGCGGTTTGGTGATCCATTTATCCTCAACCGATTTCTCGCCGCCTGCAACTGCGTCGCAGCATCCGCACTCAGACCGGCGCCAGCCGTCGCCAACGCAGCGAAGCCTTGGGCCATCGCCCCGCGCCTGACCAGTTCTTGGCTGGCCGGCTGCTCCTTCAATCGGGCGGCGAATTCGGCCTGCGCTTCCTGCGCCAGCCGCGCCAGTTTGGACCAGTCGCGCAGCCACCATGCGCTCCACGCGGACTCTTCCAGAAACCGAACGCGAGCGAGCCCGCGGTCCGGCGAGCCCTCCGGCAAGTGATCGCGATACGCATCGAATCGTTTCCGGGCTTCTTCGAGCCAGCCGTCGGCGTCAGCCTTGTCGCCGACCGACGCGGCCAGCTGGGCGAGGTGCAGACTGTTAAACAGGCGCGTCCGCAGCACGCTGTCGTATCCTTTCCGCCCTACGAAGGGTTCGAGCAACGCATCATACTTTCGAAAGGCCGCGCGCGCCGGTTCAACCTGTCCGTCCCAGCCGAAGTGCACGTAGCATTCCATCCGGTGCGTCTCCGCAAAGAGGAAACGGTAGCCTTCGTTCTCGGGATGGCGCGCGATCAGCGCGCGGTAGCCTTCGCGGGCGGCCAGTTCCGCCTCGCGCGCGTCCGGCGAAGAGATCACCGAACAGTCCGGCAGAAAATCCCACGCGGCTTCACCCGCCCGTGTGATCCGTTCGCTGGCTTCCGGGTCGGTCGCCGCCGCGGCGTCGAGTAGCCGTCCCTTCCTTTCCAGCGCATCCGGCGTCAGATTCGCCGCTGCTTCGGCCCGCAGCCGCGCGATGGTCGCCAGGTTCTCTTTCCCCTCCACCGTGAGCCGACCGACAAGCGCCGGACTGGTCAGCATGGTCTTCGCCCGGTCGGCGAGTCCAACGCACCGGATCGCCTCCGCCGAATCGCACAGGCTCGCGGCAAGCGTCAGCGCCCCGCCTTCCCAGTCCTGCTCGAGCAACGACGAACTTTCTATAGCGGCCCCAAAGTGGAACCGCAGGAGCTGTTCAGCAGCCTGCCTGGCCTCTTCAGTGTCACCGTGCTGCACGAGCGACTGGATCAGAGCTCTTTGGGCAATTCCCAGAAATCCGTGTAAGTCGAGAGCGGCCCACGCGCGGGGACTTGTGCGCATGATCTCGATGGCCGGCCGCAACCGGGCGATGGCCTCGTCGAACCGGTCTTCGTGTTGCGCGGCGATGGCGAGAAAGGCGTTGGCCTCGGCCTGACGGAGAAGCAGTCCGTCGTGGGCCGGTTCTTGCCTGAGCCCGGCTTCGATCTCCGCCCGACCATTCCGCGCGGCCTCCGCCATCGCGGGCCAGTCGCACAGCCAATAGAGTACCGACGCCTTCATAAAGAGGAAATTGACGCGCGCGTAGCACTGCCCGAACGATCCCTTGGGCAACCAGCTGCAATAGTGCGCGAGCCGTAGCTGCGCCCGTCCGATTTCCTGCCGGGCTTCGGCCGGTTCGCCCACCCACGCCGCGATGACGCCGAGCCACAGATGGATGTCGACGCAATGCGACTGCCAATAATCATGGTATCCTCCCCGCGCGAGGAGTGGCTCGAGAAGAGCGAGGTATTTGCGAAACGCCTTTCGCGCGGCCTCCAAATCTGGAGCGAAAGCTAACAGGTACCAGCTCTCCATTTCATGCGCCATGGCGTATTTAAGCCGATACACTTGATCGTCGGGGTTCAGTTCGATGAGCACCCGATAGTGCTCGCGAGCAATGCGCTCCGCGGCAAGAAACCCCTCCAAAGAATCGGGGTAGCGGCTGAGTTGGCGTGCCGCATCCGCCGTTTGTTCGCGAAGCTTCAGGTTTCCAGGATCAGCCTTTAACGCGTCGGTGTAATAGGCCAGCATCTGCTCGTATACCACCGACGCGTGGCCGCCTTGGCCGGAATAATTCAAGCCGGTGGCCAGAGCATACAGGCTCTTCAATTTCCAGTCGGTGGTCACTTTGTCTTTCGGCCGGGTGGCCAACAGTTCCTCGGCCAATATTTGACACTCGGCGGTGGCGGCAGTCGCGGCCTCGCGCTGCTTGCTGGATACCCAGTCGGCAGCAACAATGTATCCCGCCAGAAGTTCCGCCAGACACTGCGTCACGCGGAGGTTGTCGGAAAACCGCCGATGGAGTTCCCGTCCGCGGCGGAGCATCTCTTCCCAGCGTGCCTCGGGGATTGTCGCGGTCGCCTCGCCGATCACCTCAGGCAGTTCATATTCGTCCGACAACAGCGCGACGGCCGCCTCGGGATCATCGGGATTCTCCCGCGCAATCTTCGCGCGCAACGCCAGCGCCTCCCGCAGGGCCGCCTCGGCACCCTTGAAATCGTTCAGCGAGCGCCCCCGCAAGCGCCCCAGTGCGGCCAGGGCATCGGCCTGCGCTTGATCGGTCTTGGTGTTGCGGAGTTCGGGCGGCAGCGTCTCGTAGTAGTGGACCGCGGCTTCGGTCATCTGCACCAATTGTGGTAACCCGCCCCGCTGCTCGACGACCGGCTTTAACTCGTGCGACATGAGCGCGACCAACTGCCCGGCTTCGCCGCGGGCGGCATCGGCCGCCCGCCGCTGCACGACGGCCCGGCGATATCCTGTAAGTGCCATCGCGAGCCCGGCGACCAGCGCGACCATGGCAATGCCGGTCGCGGCCACGCCCGCGCGGTGGCGCCGGGCGAACTTGCCCATCCGATAAAGCGCACCGGGCGGCCTCGCGCGGATCGGCCGCTCACTGAGGAAACGCTCCACGTCCTCGGCCACTTCCGCCGCCGAGGCGTAGCGTCGCGCCGGTTCCTTCTCCAGGCACTTGAGGCAGATGGTCTCCAGGTCGCGATCGACGTGTGGGTTGATCCGGCTGGGCCGTTC
>CAIQIC010000039.1 GCA_903871765.1 uncultured Lentisphaerota bacterium | reverse complement strand
GCGCGGACAGTTCCTGATCGCGCAGCGGCATGAGCACGAGATGCTCGGCGGCCTGTGGGCATTCCCCGGCGGCAAACAGGAGCCGGGCGAAACCATGCAGCAGTGTATCGCGCGGGAACTGCAGGAGGAAATGGACCTGCGCGTGCGCGTCGGGCCGCGACTGACCGTCGTCCACCATGCCTACAGCCACTTCACCATCGAACTGCATGCGCACTGGTGCCGGGTCCGGTCCGGCCGGCTGTGGAATATCCAGTGCCGGGCGCATGCCTGGGTCGCGTTGGCCCGGCTGGACGACTATCCGTTCTCCCGCGCCGACCTGCACATCATCGCCGCGCTGAAAGCCCGGCCGCCGCCGAGTCGTTTTTAAGCGGATGTTTATTGGTCTTTGGCTCCAGGGGCGTCAGACGCAGGATATTCTTGGAGAGTTCAACGATCCGGTACGACTGCGTTGTTCCATCCGCGGTGATCTTGAGGAGGGTCTGGTCGCGCGTGTCCAGCATCCATTTACCCGGTTTAAAATGATGGGCATCGCTGGGGGACAGGAACATGAATTCGCAAGCGCCGTTTGGAGTGAACTTATAGGCCATCCTGAAGCGGCTCGGCGGGAACGCCTTGGACGCGGCCGGCCGGAAGATTTGATCTTTGCCGCCCGGTTGTTCCTCTTCCCTGGAGTGCACCCAGTGCTGGCACAAATCTTTTATATCAATCGCAATCGCCGTCTTATTGGGCTCCAGGCGCTCCGACGGCCCGGACGCCGGTGCGGTGATCTGAACCCCGGCATCCGCTGCATATCCGCTGACGTTCATCAAAACCAAGCACACGCCTGCTCCCAGCGTGGTCACGGTTATTCCATAGCCTGTTCGCATCTGTCCTGCCTTGGTCATGCTAGAACTCCCTTTGTTATTCGACGCGGCTTGACGCACCGCTTCACGTTGCCGACCGTCAAGCTGGTCCCATGAAAGCGTGATCAAGCTCGCGTACTCCAAAACAACATCAAATCTTACCCCGACATCAATTATACGTTTGTCGCCAGTGGCTTTCGTAAAGGGTCATGTAGGGGCGTTATCCATGCTGGCTCGGACGGATCATGATCGTGGCTTGAAAAACTTCTTCAGGTAGATGAGGTAGCCGAGGAACGGCAGCCAGCAGACCAGCGGCAGCACCACCATCGCGGGACTTTGCAGAAAACCCATCTGCCGCATCCGGTCGAGCATCGCCGGGGGGAACTCCATCAGCTCGTACATCGGCAACAGGCCGTCGCGCGCGAACGTGAGGCCGGAGGAAAGCATCCACAATCCGAAGCCGAGAAAGGCGACCCACCAGCCCGCCACGTTCAGGCGGTAAGTGGCGCGGGCGGCCCAGGCATAGGCGGCGGTCGTCACCAGCAAGACCGCCGTCCCCGTCCCGCCGCTGAGGTAACAGCCGAAGAAGGGCACGATGCTGTGATAGACCCCCATGAGGAGGGGCATGCAAGCCGCGCCGCCGCCGAGCATCAGACTGATCGCCAGCACCGGCAGCGGGCAGGCGTCGGTCCAGCGCGGGACCGGATCGCGCGCCGCGCACGTCGCCTGGACGTGACGGCTCCGATAGAAGCACACCAGCACCGCCGGAATGATGACGTAGATCACCAGGCAGGTGGCCAGCGTAAACACCGTGATCAGGATGCGCGCGGCGGGCGGCAACGGCGGCAGGCCGGGTTGCGGTTGGTCAAAGATCTGCGGCAGAACGAACGCTGCCATGCCGACGCCCGCGAGGCCGCCGAGCAACCACAGCCACGCAAACACCAGCAGCAACGCGCGCGCCCAGCGGCGACACAGCACCGAGCCGATGCCCAGCCAGATGAAGAGTACTGCCAGTCCCAGATACATGAACACAGCGGGCAGCATGAGGCGCAGCGGCAGCGGGGCAGCCCCCGGCACATGCCCGGCCATCAATTGCCCTACCAACATCAACGGGAGCATCAGGGCGATCAGGCAGCCCAGGACGATCACGATAATCCCGAAGACCATCAAGCCCGTACGCCGGTCTTCGAATTCGGGGAGCGGCGGAACAGCAGCAATGTCAGGCATGGCAAACTCCTTGGCTCAACCTTCAGGCGCGAAGTATAAGCTCCGCCGGAGCGGGGGGAAGCCCCAAATCCTCGCGTAAGCGAGCTTGTGCAAAACTTCTGCGGACTCGTGCTTCGTAGCGAAGGCAGCCTCCCTGCTCTGCGAAGCGCTACGCAGGGCGTAGCAGAGTCGCTGACTTCGCAGAGTAGCACGCGAAGGAGCGCGTTCCTCCATTTTCATAAAACATTTTCTTGTTGCATTTGGCTGGGGAATGGATAGATTACTTCCATTAAGGATTGCAATACAATGGTGCGATCCGCACAGTTCCGCAGGTAGAGTGAAAACAGCCGTGAAACACTCCCGCCAGCCAGGGTCAGCGGTTTCCTGCGTAGGGCCAGCCGCCGGGTTACGCCGCCCGGCGCGCTTTGCCGGCCGTCCCGCCGGCTTCTCGCTGATCGAACTGCTGGTGGTCATCACCATCATTTTAATCCTGATGGCGATGCTGTTCCCGGTGGCGAGCTCGTTGAAGGAACGCCTGCGGCGTTTTATGTGCATGTCGAATCAGCGGCAAATAGCCATCGGGATGATGCTGTTCGTGGCGGATAATCAATTCTACCCCGGCAGTTATGGGGCTGAGAACGGCGTGGTCAGTTGCATCTGGGCGCCGCGCATCCGCAAATATGCCCCGGATAACGGCATCTTCTACTGCCCGAGCCGCGATCCGGGGTATAAATGGCAGTTGTTATACGGCTCCGGCAGCGGGTATGCGCTGACGAACAGCGAATGGGACTATTATCCGGGCGAAAAAACGCTCGCGACGTGCGCCGGCATTCTGTTCTCCTACGGCTGGAACGATTGGGGGAGCCATAATTGCGAGGTAAATCAGCAGCACCGGAGTGGGTATGGTTTGGGCGGCGACATCCGGTGCGGTGTCAACGTGAACGAATTGCCGGTGGCGAGCGTGATATCACCGGTGAACATGATTGCGATTGGCGATGCCCTCTGCGACCCCGGCTATTGGAATTTCAACATGGATCCAGACAACCCGACAGAATATCCCGGTAAGCCTCACAATTTTGGGGCCAACATCGTATTCGCCGATGGCCATGTGGAATGGTTCCTTCAAGCCGCGCTGGTCCGAGCTAACAACGCGAGCTGGGAGTACGTGGCCAGACGCTGGAATAATGATCATCAGCCTTGATCGGAGGGAAGGGTGCGCCAATATTGGGTCATCGGGCTACTGGCGGCGGTGGTGATCGGGTTTGCCGCGTGGGAATGGCAGCGCACGTTTGTGCGGCCGGGGACCAACAGCCCGGAGTTCCCGGACGGTTTCTATTACGTCTGCAGCCAGACGAATTGTCTGCATACGTTTCATCTGACCGTGAGGGAACGGGGGGCGTACAGCGCGCGCCATTGGGGCGAAGTGATACGCTGTCCGCGCTGCCAAGCCGAGGCCGTGTGGTGCGCGATCTGTGTCCATTGCGGCCTCGCGGGTTCGCCCCATGGCACCAACCAGTGGATCTGCACGCATTGCAACGGGACGAATGCGCCCAACATCCGGACCGCCGCTCCCGACGTGTGACGCGGCTCCGGCGGATGTGCCGGCTGTCAAGGGCCGACATTCGGACTGCGGCTGATCCGTTTTATTTCTTGGCTGGCGGTTCGATTTTCGCCACGCCGCCGAGGTAGGGCCGGAGGGTTTCCGGGATGGTGATCGAGCCGTCGGCCTCCTGATAGTTTTCAAGAATGGCGACCACCAGGCGCGCGAGGGCGACGCCGGACCCGTTCAGGGTATGGACGAAGCGGACCTTGCCCGAAGCGTCACGGTAGCGGATTTGCGCCCGGCGTGCCTGGAAGTCCTCGAAGTTGCTGCAGGAGGAAACCTCCAGCCAGGCGTTCTGGCCCGGCGCCCACAATTCGATGTCGTAGCACTTGGCCGCGGCAAAGCTCAGGTCGCCCTGGCACAGCAGCAGCACGCGGTAGCAAAGGCCGAGCCGTTGGAGCACGTCCTCGGCGTCCCGGACCAGTTTCTCCAATTCGTCGTAGGAGGTTTCCGGCGCCACGAATTTGACCATCTCGACCTTGTCGAACTGGTGCACGCGGATCAGCCCGCGGGTCTCGCGGCCGGCGGCGCCGGCCTCGCGGCGAAAGCAGGGCGAATAGGCTGTCAGGAAAATGGGCAGGGGGCGCTGGATGATCTCCTCGCGGTAGATGTTGGTCACCGGCACCTCGGCGGTGGGGATGAGCCAGAGATCGTCGGCGTTCACGTGGTACATGTCCTCGGCCATCTTGGGGAGCTGGCCGGTGCCGGTCATCGCGGCGCGGTTGACGACGAAGGGGGTGGAGACCTCGGTGTAGCCGTGTTCGCGGGTGTGCAAGTCCAGCATGAACTGAATCAGCGCACGTTCCAGGCGGGCGCCCAGGCCGATGTACAGCGGGAAGCCCGCACCGGCCAGACGCGTGCCGCGTTCGAAATCGAGGATGCCCAGCGCTTCGCCCAGCTCGACGTGGCCCTTGGGTTTGAAGCTGAAGGTCCGCGGCGCGCCCTGGGTGCGGGCGACGACGTTCTGCTCGGACCCGGTACCATCGGGCACGCTGGCGTGGGGCAGGTTGGGGATGCGCAGCAACAGGTCCTGGAGCTTGGTCTCGATGGCGGCGACTTGCCGGTCCATGTCCGCGATGCGATCGCCCAGCGCGCGCATCGCCTGTTGTTGTTCGGCGATGTCCTGACCGGCTTTTTTCAACTCGCCGAGCTGCTTCGAGACGACGTTGCGCTGGTTCTTGAGCGCGTCGGCCTCGGTCAGCAGGGCGCGGCGGTCCTGGTCGAGCGCCAGCAGGCCATCCATATCGGCCTCCATCCGCTTGAGGCCCAGTACGGCCCGGACCTCGGGCTCGCGTTCGCGAATCGTTTTGATGTCCAGCATGGCTCAGCTCCTGTCGGTGCGGTAGTTGTAGGACAATCGGCGCAGCGTTACAAGTTGAGAAGTCCTTGCAGAGCTGAAACTTGAATCTGTGTAATTGATGCAATCTGTGGATAAAGTTCCTTTTTCTCATTGCCAAAATTCACTGTGCGTTGGCTGCGGCCGGGCCGCGGGTGCATAAATCGCGGTCCAGCGGCGGATGAACTTCCCGCGCTGGCGCGAAGATGGTATGATGCGCCCGTCGCGTCCCGGCTGGAGAAGCGGACGGGAGATTTTAATCCAGGAAAGGAAAAGAAATGAATACGAAAACGATTATGGGTGTGATGCTGATTATGCTGGCAACGAGCCGGGTGCGGGCGGCTGATGTGTCACCGGCGCCGCAGGTTGCGGAAACGCAGGCCCAGCGCGACGCGCGCATGCAGTGGTTCCGCGAGGCGAAGTTCGGCCTGTTCATCCACTGGAGCCCCGTCAGCCTTCAAGGCACCGAGCTGAGTTGGTCGCGCAACGGCAAGAAACCGCTGGATGTCACCGGCGATCCCGCCGGCCCCAGCGATGACCCCGTTTACGACAATCTGTACAAGCAGTTCAACCCGACCAACTACAACGCCCGGCAGTGGGTCAAGATTGCCCGGGACGCCGGCATGAAGTACATGGTGCTCACCTGCAAGCACCACGAGGGCTTCGCGATGTTCCATACGAAGTTCCGGCCGGAATTTTCCATCGCCGCCACCCCCTTCAAGCGGGACGTGGTGAAAGAGTTGGCCGCCGCCTGCCATGAGGCCGGCATGCGCTTCGGCGTTTACTACTCGCCGCGCGATTGGACGCATCCGGACTACGGCATCGGCGACAATAAAAAGTATGTGGAGTTTATGAACGGCCAACTTCGCGAGCTGCTTACGAACTACGGCAAAGTCGATATTATCTGGTTCGACAGCTACGGCCAAGGCGACTTGGAAAAGTTCTGGCAGATCGGGGAAACATGGTCGCTCCTGAAGTCGCTGCAACCGGCGGCGGTGATCAATAACCGCCTGGCGGTCCTGGCAGGCTACAATCAGCAACCCGCCCCTTACTGGGGGGATTACGACACGCCGGAACAGAGCATCGGCCGCATGCAGACCGATCGCGCCTGGGAGTCGTGCATGTGCCTCGTGGGCGGCCAGTGGTCCTACCAGCCGAACGGCGGGATGCAGGATTTTTCGCAGGTCGTCCGCGATCTGGTCAGTTGCGTCACCGGCGACGGCAACCTGCTGCTGGATGTCGGCCCTATGCCAACCGGGGAGATCGAACCGCGCGAAGCCGGGCGCCTCAAGGAAGTGGGCGACTGGCTGAAGAAGTATGGTGTAGCCATCTACGGCACGCACGGCGGTCCCTATCGCAACGGCACCTGGGGCGGCACCTGTTACAAGGGCAACAAACTCTATGTGCACGTTTCCGAGTGGCCGGTGGAAGGCCTCGGATTCGATCCGCTACCTGACAAGGTGCTCGCCGCCCGCACGCTGACCGGCGCGCCGGTCAGCTTCAAGCAAGACTCCGACGAGTTCACCGTGGAGGTTGCCCCCAAGGATCGTGACCACCCGGTGACGGTCATCGAGTTGACACTCGACCAGCCGGTGGCCACTGGCACCCTCCTTGGTGCGGCCCATGCGCCCAAGTCATACATTTCCGAACATGGCGCGGTGCTCAGTGACAAGGCCACGCTGGAACTCAGCTCCCGGTCATCCTATGATGACGAAAAAATCCACGCGCGGCTGTTCTCGGGCGACAAGGTGGACTACGCATTCCATACCGACAAGGAGAAGAACCCGTGGGCCAAGGTGGACCTGGGCGCGGTGAAAACCGTCAATGCCGTGCTGATCGAAAACCGCGCCAACGAACGCCGGGCCGATGGCCTCATCGTGTCGGTCTCCGAGGACGGAAAGAAATGGCAGGAGGTCTGGCACGCCAAGACTTTTGAACCTACCTGGCTGGTGTCGGTGACCCGATTGGATGCGGGCGGCAACGTCCCGGGGCGTCCTGTGAGATACATCAAGCTGGAAACGGAAAACGACGTTCCCAGGGAACTGCTGCTCAAGCGCCTGACGGTGTTCGGAGTGAAGTGATGGAGCGGAAGTCAGTAGTCAGTAGTTAGTTGTCAAGAGGCCTTGTCCCTGCTGTTAATATTTGGTAGGACGAGGCCGCAGGCCGAGCCGGATTAATGAAAAAGGCCTCCAGTTCGACAACCACAGCATGACACCGTAAGGAAAGGGGGAATCATGCATTCGAAAGAACCTTTGCACCTCAACTCCGACAAACTGACGCTTAACCGCCGGCGCTTCCTGAAGACATCCGCGCTCGCGGCAGCGGGGCTGACCTTCGCGCGGCTGCCGGTGATGGCCGGGCCGTTCACCCGCGAGGATTTCGACAAACTTATGCCGGCAGACAAAAAACTGTCGCCGGAATGGGTGAAGTCGCTCTTTGCACGAGGCGAACGCACGGTGTATCGCGGCAAAGAACTCGAGAAAATAGGCATGCCCATCGGCGGCATCTGCACCGGGCAACTGTATCTCGGCGGTGACGGCAAGTTATGGCACTGGGACATCTTCAACCAGCCGAGGAGGACGGATGGTTCCGCCTATCAGAATCCGCTCGAAGCGTCCGCGCCGCTGGAGCAAGGCTTTGCCCTGGAGGTCGCTGTCGGCGATAAGAAGGACGTGCGCCCGCTCAACCAATCGGGCTTTGCCGACATCACCTTTTGCGGCGAATACCCGATGGCCACCATCGAGTATCGCGACCCCCAAGTCCCCGTCTCGGTTGCGTTGGAAGCCTTTTCGCCATTTGTGCCGCTCAATACCGATGACTCCAGCCTGCCGGCGACAGTGCTTCGGTACACGGTCAAGAACACGGGCAGCGCCAAAGTTGATGTGCGGCTGGGGGGCTGGCTCGAAAACGCCGTGTGTCTGGTTTCCGCCCCCGGCGACAAGGCAAAGCGCCGCAACCGCGTACAGCGGGGACAAGGGATGCTGCTCATTCAGAGCGAGATCGAGGCCGGCCCGGCGGAAAAATCCTTGAAGCCCGAGATCATGTCCGAAGCGGACCTCAAGCAACCATTGGATATGGGCACCATGGCCATCGCCTTGCTGGAAACCCAGGGTTCGGACCGGGCCGCGGCGGCCATTGGCGCCGGCCATCTGCCGGAGGCGGCTTTTGCCGCCGAGCCTGCCGATCAGGCCGGGCAAACGAACGGGCGCAAGCTCATCGGGTCGCTCGTCCGTTCGATGTCGCTCGGAGCAGGGCAGGAGGCAACCGCCACATTCGTCATCACCTGGCACTTCCCGTACCTGGACATGCAGAAATGGAACATCGAGCGCATGGAGACCTTGAAGGATACCGGCCGCTACTATGCCACGCGGTTTCCCTCGGCCGCGGCTGTTGCCGGATATGTGGCGTCTCATTTCACTGCGCTCCACGCCCAGACGCGGCTCTGGCACGACACCTGGTACGATGCCACACTGCCCTACTGGTTCCTCGATCGCACGATGCTCAATACGTCGAGCCTGGCGACTTCGACCTCGCACCGCTTTGCCACGGGACGCTTCTGGGGATGGGAAGGCGTCGGCTGTTGCGAGGGCACCTGTACGCATGTCTGGCACTATGCCCACGCCGTGGCCCGCCTGTTTCCCGATCTCGAGCGCGATCTGCGAAAGCGCACTGATTTCGGCACCGCAATCGAAAAACCCTCGGGCGCCATCCGCCACCGCGGCGAAGGGTTTGGCCTGGCGGTGGACGGCCAGGCGGGTTGCATCCTGCGCGCGTACCGTGAGCACCAAATGACCCCCGACGGTGCATGGCTCAAGGATCTTTGGCCGAACATCAAACTGGCGATGCAATGTCTGATCAAGATGGACAAGGGCGATGGCCTGCTCGACGGCCACCAATGGAACACGCTCGACGCCGGCTGGTACGGGCAGATCGCGTGGCTGAGCGGATTGTATCTGGCCAGCCTGCGCGCCGCTGCGGAAATGGCGACCGACATGGGAGACCCGGCCTTTGCCGCCGAATGCCGCAAGATCGCCGACACGGGGCGCGAGAGCATCAAGCGGCTTTTCGACCGCGAGTATTTCATCAACGAGCTCGATCCGAAACACCCGGACGCTCTCAATTCCGGCACCGGTTGCGAGATTGACCAGGTCTTCGGGCAAAGTTGGGCCTTCCAGGTGGGGCTGGAGCGCGTGATCCCGCAGAAGGAGACGCGCCTGGCGCTGCAGGCCCTGTGGCGCTATAACTTTACGCCAGACTGCGGAGCTTATCGCGAGGTTTACAAGGGCGGCCGCTGGTTTGCGCTCGCAGGCGAGGCGGGGATGCTGATGTGCACCTTCCCGCGCAAGGACTGGAGCTTCGAAAACGCCAGCGGCAAAGGCAACACCGATGGGTGCTGCAACTTGTTCAACGAGGTCATGAACGGCTTCGAATATCAGGTGGCCGGACACATGATCTGGGAAGGCATGCTCCAGGAAGGCTTGGCGGTCACCCGTGCAGTCCATGACCGCTATCACGCGTCCAAGCGCAACCCGTGGAATGAAGTCGAGTGCGGCGACCACTATGCCCGCAGCATGGCCAGTTACGGGGTGTTCCTCGCGGCGTGCGGATTTGAATATCACGGACCGAAGCGGCACATCGGTTTCGCACCCAAGCTGACACCGGAGAATTTCAAAGCCGCCTTCACCAGCGCCGAAGGGTGGGGTAGCCTCAGCCAGAGCCGGACTGACAAGGCGCAAACCAACCGCATCGAAGTGAAATGGGGCGGGCTGCGGCTGAGAACCCTGGCGTTCGAATTGCCTCCGGGCGCCACCTTGAAAACAGCAACGGTGCTAGCCGGCTCGAAACGAATCCAAGTCAAGGCACTCCAAAACGGTCAGCGGGTGGAATTGACGCTGGCGAAAGAAGTGACATTGCAAGCCAAGGAAATCATCAACTCAAAATTCGAATTCATATGAAACATTTGAAGACATTGTACTCTGCAACCTATCGCATGGCAGTGACGCTCTGTGTCTCTTCTCAGACAATCCTGCTGACCTGCTTGATGAGTTCTCTCGTCTCGACCGCGCCTGCGGAGGTGAGGCTGCCACACCTCCTCGACCATAACATGATTCTCCAGCGTGATATGCCGATTCCGGTCTGGGGCTGGGCCAATGCCAACGAGAAAGTGACCGTGCGTCTTGGCAAGTCTTCCACATCCGCGACCGCCGGTGCCAATGGACAATGGTCGGTCAAACTGCCAAAGATGCCGGCGGGCGGCCCCTATGAAATGACGGTGGCTGGAGTGAACACGCTCACGCTCACCAATGTTCTGATCGGCGAGGTCTGGGTCTGCTCCGGCCAGTCGAACATGGCCAAGCCGATCGGAATTCATCCCGGCCAGCAACCGTGTCTCAATTATGAAAAGGAAATTGCCGCGGCCGACTATCCCCAGATCCGGCTGATGGAAGTTCCTCCGGCAAGTTCACAGACTGCTGTTGAGGACATCGCCGGCGCCGAATGGCTGGTCTGCACGCCGCAGAACATCGTGGTCAAACGCGGCGACGGCCATGGGTATTCAGCGTGTGCCTACTTCTTTGGCCGTGAACTATACAAGGAACTGAAAGTTCCCATCGGCCTGATTGCCGCGAGCGTTGGCGGTTGCCCGTGTGAGCCGTTCACCCCGCCAGCCGGAGACCGCTGGCTTGGCATGATCCACCCGTTGACATCCTTCGGCATCCGTGGCGCGATTTGGTATCAGGGAGAATCCAATCTGGCAAACGGCATACAGTATCACGATAAGATAAAAACCCTCATCACCGACTGGCGGAAGACCTGGGCACAGGGCGATTTCCCGTTCCTATATGTTCAAGTGGCGCTGTCCAAATACACCGACGATGTCGAAATGGCACCGCGCCTGTGGGAGGCCCAGATGGCCACGCTGGCTGTTCCGAATACCGGCATGGTGGTCACCCACGATATCAGCAGTTACCCCGACTGCCACGCACTCAACAAACAGGAGGTCGGCCGGCGCCTCGCCCTCTGGGCGCTCGCTAAAACCTACGGAAAATCCAACTTGGTCTATTCCGGCCCCATCTACAAATCCATGGCCATCGCATCCGGTTCAGGACCGGCCAAGATCCGGATCCAGTTCGACTACACCGGCAGCGGACTGGCCAGCCGCGACGGCCAGCCGCTGGATTATTTCACCATTGCCGGTGAAGATAAGAAATTCGTCGCAGCCAAGGCCGAAATAGACGGCAAGACGGTGCTGGTCTGGAGCGATGCGGTGGCCAAGCCGGTGGCCGTGAGATTTGGCTGGCGGCAGGATGTTTCCCCGAATCTCATGAACAAGGAGGGCTTACCCGCGCCTTGTTTCCGCACTGACAAGTGGAACTGACATAAAATTAGTTCATAAAAGGAGGATCGAAAATGCTGGTTAGAATGGTAGCTGTTATTGGGGTTGTGACCAGTCTTGGATTGTGCGAGCCCGCTGGAGCTGAAGAGCCGCAAGCGGAGAAAAGCAATGTCAGGACAATTCTTTTCCTGGGTGACAGCATCACCGCGGCCGGGGGGTATGTCCGGATCATCGCAGCCGCGCTGGCCAAGCAGGTTCCGTTGAACTCGTGGCGGGTGATCAACCGTGGGACGAGCAGTGAAACGGTTTCCGGCCTGAGCGAAGAGTATCACCCTGGCCGCAGGCCCTGCCTGTTCGCGCGGCTGGACAAGGAGCTGGCGGATGCCAAGCCGGACTGGGTCGTTGCCTGCTACGGCATCAATGACGGCATCTATCACCCGTTCAATGAAAAAAGGTTCGTGGCCTACCAGGCTGGCATCAAGACGCTCATCAGGAAGGTGCAGGCTTCAGGTGCCCACTTGGTTCTTCTCACGGCGCCGCCCTACGCCCGGCCGGGACCGGAATCCCCCCAAGGCACCAGCGCGCTGGATGCGGAGAAGCTCCTCGCCAAGGCGAATGCGGATGCTGAAGCCGAAGCCGAGAAAGACCCGCGCAAATTCGGGTACATTTCGCCGTATGCCTACTATGACAATGTCCTGGCACACTATGCCCAGTGGCTGTTGACACTCAATAACCGCAACGGCGTGCACGTGGTTGATCTGCGCACGCCTATGCTGCCCAAGTTGAAAGCGGCCTACGATGGAGATCCGATTCATCCCAACCAGACGGGTCACGAACTGATGGCCAAGGCATTCCTGGATCAATGGCCCTCCATTTCCCTACAATCCACCGCTGCGGACTTCTTTTTGAAGAACGGCGACAAGGTCGCGATGATCGGCGACAGCATCACCGAGCAACACCTGTATAGCAGTTACGTGGAGGCCTGGGCGCTCACCCGGTTCCCGGCCAGGGACCTGAAGTTTTTCAATGTGGGGATTGGCGGCGACAATGCGACCTGGGGCGGCGAACGCTTCAAGCGCGATGTCCTGGGCTGCGGGGCCACCGCCATGACTGTCAACTTCGGCATGAACGATTGCGGCGGGCCGGGTAGCAATTTCGATGAACCCCGTTACAAGGAATTCAAAAACGCGCTGCAGAAGATCGCCGACCAGATCAAGGCCGCCAACATCCGCGTCGCCTGGTG
>CAIQIC010000038.1 GCA_903871765.1 uncultured Lentisphaerota bacterium | reverse complement strand
GGAGGAATTTTCCGGCAAGGAAATCATGGATATCCTGTTCCTGGCCGCGAAAATGAAAAAATCACCCTTGAAATACCAAAAGGCATTGAAGGGCCGAGATCAGATCCTCTTGCGCCTGGTGCTTTTCAGCTTCCGGGATGAAGGGGCGGCCGTTCAGGTCAACCACGTTTTCCATTGCCGAGCCTCGCGAGGTTTTCGTTGAGAGCATTGGTAACACAATGGCCGCGGCCGAAGATCCCATCGACCAACCAAGCGGCAAACGGAGCCCAAGAAGCCCCCGCCAGATACGCCCGCCCAATTGTTCCAGAAATCGCCTCACGCGGCAGGCCCCCCAAAATAGAATTGCCGACCTCGTCCACCGCCACCGCGACGTTGAGCAACCGCCGGCCAAACGTCGTCACTTTTTCGCCGCCGGCGTGTCGCGACCAACCTTGACTGCGGGTCGGCCGGTGGCCTTTCCGGGCTTGTCGTTGTTTTGGCCAGCCGGCTTGTTCGACCCCGCCGAGAATTGCGTTTTCGGGTTTACCCGGTCCTTGTAATGCGCGGCCTTCAGGCGCGGCGTGTCTTTTGCCGCGGCCTTGACGTCCTCTCGCTCACGGAGAGATTGACCCGGCTTTTTCCAGTTCGACTCGGAGCCGATGCTGTCATAGTCATTGCCGGCCATGTCAGTACCCCGTTTTGCGCTTTCCCCGGTGCGTGGGGGCCGCGGTCTGTTGCGAGATCGCATAATGCGCCACAGGCACCGCGAAGGTCAAGGCGGCCGCGTCCCCAAGGTCCGGTGAAGCCCCAAGCCTGGCCTTGATCTTGTCCTTTTCCTCAATGATCAGCACCTGGTTTGCGTTCTGGTAGCGTGTCGCCCCAGGACCCCCACAACGGCCCGCAAATGTCCCCCTGTAGCCCATCATCGTCGGGAATCTGCACGCCAGCGTCAGAATTGAACCATTCCCGCATGGCGTCATACATTTCGGCGCGGCGGTTCTGGTAGAGATACTCCCCCGTCGGCGCGGCGGAAATCGGCCTCGACCCGAAATTGACCGCGTTCAGGTTTTTGTAACCGCGATCCACCAGGATGTCGTAAACCCCCGCACCCACACCACCCACGTCAATGTTGCACACGTCCGGACGGATGCGGTTGAGAATAGCCCCAATCTGATCCGCCACGTAGACGACAGAACCGCCGGGATCAATGCGGTCCGCAATGCGACTACCCATGCGCCGTCCGCACCTGTCAATGACTCCAACCTTGTCACCGTTGCGAGAGGGATCGACCCCCAGGATAACCGGACCATGGCCCACAATCTCCTTTTCCACCTTCATAGCCTTGACCACCTGCGCGGCCGTAATGAAACTGTTCCCCGAGCTCTGGAACGCCTCTTCCACCGTCGCCGGATATTCCTGGCGAAATTTCGGAGACGGCTTGTCGTCCGGTATGCCTTCCGCCTGCGCGAAGATCCGGTTTTGACAATAGGCCCAATAAAGCTGTTCCCACGTCAGCCGGTGCATTTGGGCGTACGCCATCCATTCGTCCGGCGCGTCCCACCCGTCCGGGCACGCCATTTCGTATTCAGCCGACCAATGCCAGGGCGTGAATATGAGCTCAAAATCCGATTGGCCCCGAAGCGCCGCCATCGCGGTTCGGTGGAAAAAGTTTCCAATCCCGTTCGCCGTGGACTCAAGGATAACTTCCGTCCCCTTGATGCGACCAACCGCCTGCATAGACGCCGCGACGTGATTTTCCGCATTTGGCCAGAACGCCACTTCCGACCCGTGGAAATACTGGAAGGTTGCCGACCGACCCACTTCCGCATTGCCGGCCGTCGCGACCGCGTACCCGGACCCGTTGTGCTCGAATATCAATTCCTTGGCGTTGCCGGCCTTTAGCTTAGGCTGGAGCAACTCAGGCGGGTGCAATGCCTGGAACCCCTTTGCCATCCGAAACAGGTTCGACGTGGCGTCGTCCGAGTGAGTGAGAATGAACGCCCGTTTACTCCCCCCGGTTCTCCACAGGCGGTGATAGTAGCGACCCTGCACGTAGGTCGAGAAACCCTGTTGCCTGGCCTTCACCACGATAACCCGGACCATGCCGAGCCGTTCCCGTTGCGCCTCAATCTTGGCGTGGACGTACTCTTGCGCCCGGTTGAACCGGAAGGGAAGCACCGACCCTTCCTTAGTCCGAATGTTCAGCGCCGAGGATGCGAACAAAGGAAGAACGCCATGCAGGCGAGAGACGGCCGCCAGCTGATCAGGAGTCACGTCGTCCAATGCCCGAGCCCCGTCACTTGCCGGCCCTGCGAGCCGCCCGCCGCGTTTGGCGAGTGTTGCGCCGCGTGCGGGCCCCCGCCTCTATCGGTTGCGCCATGCAGGCCGC
>CAIQIC010000037.1 GCA_903871765.1 uncultured Lentisphaerota bacterium | reverse complement strand
GCGGCAAGCTGCTGGAGCTCGACCGGGCGCTGTCCGCCCTCCTGCAGGACCTGGCCGACCACGGCCTGCTGGACAGCACGATCGTCTGGGTCAGCGGCGAGTTCGGCCGCACGCCGCGGATCATGTGGGAGGCGCCGTGGAACGGCGGCCGGGGCCACTACGGCAAGGCGTTTTCGGCGCTGGTGGCCGGCGGCGGTTTCCGCGGCGGCCGGGTCGTCGGCAAAACGGACGAGCGCGGCGAAACCGTGGTCGAACGCCCGATCTATCCCTGGGATCTGCTGGGCAGCATGTACGCGATGCTGGGCATTGACGGCGCCGCCAAGCTGACGACGCCGCAGGGCGAGAAGGTCTGCGTCTCGCCGCTGGCCAATAACGAGATCCCGGCGAAGGAAACCGGCGGGCTGCTGCAGGAGATCATGTGAGAACGGCGTTGCTTCTGTGGTGTGTGCTGGCTTGGACGGCGGCCGAGGCGCGGGGCCAGATGGCCAGGGTGGAGAAACCGCCGGACATCGGGTTTGTGTTCCCCGCGGGCGGGCGGGCGGGCACGACCAACACGGTGCAGATCGGCGGCGAACACGTCTACGGGGCCACCGTCGCCATCGTGTCCGGGAAAAATGTGGCGGCGCGGATCACCAACGCCCGGGATCCGAACGAAGGCCGGGAGATTCAGAAGAAAAAAAACAAGAAGAACATGACCGTCCTGGACGAAGTGGTGACGGTCGAGGTCGCCCTCGCGCCGGACGCCGAGCCCGGCGATCGCGACATCTGCCTCGTGACGTCTAACGGCGTGTCGAACAAGCTGGTTTTTCAGGCCGGCCAATTGCCGGAAACGCAGGAAGTCGAACCCAACAACAAACCGGCGACGGCGATGCTGCTGCCGCCGCTGCCGGTCCTCGTCAACGGCCGGATCATGCCGGGCGACGTGGACACGTTCAAGTTCTCCGCCCGGCAGGGGCAGCACCTGGTCGTGGACATCGCCGCCCGCGCGCTGCGCCCCTACATCGCCGACGGGGTGCCCGGCTGGTTCCAGGCCATCCTGACCCTGAGCGATGCGCAGGGCCGGACCGTGGCCTGCGCCGATGCTTACCGATTCCAGCAGGATCCGGTTTTGTTCTACGACGTGCCGGCCGACGGCGAATACGTGTTGGCTGTCCGGGATTCGATTTACCGCGGGCGGGAGGATTTTGTGTACCGCCTCCAGATCGGCGAACTGCCCTTCATCACCGGCGTGTCCCCGCTCGGGGCGCCCCGCGGTACACAACCCGTCACCGTGAAGCTGTCCGGCCGCAACCTGCCCGCAGAAACTCTCGCCGTGGATGTGAATCTGCCTGCCCCGGGCCTAGTGTATCTGGCGGTGACCAACCGCGGCTTGATTTCCGCCCGCGTGCCGTTTGCCGTGGGCGATCTGCCGGAGTTGTCAGCCGGCCCGGCGGCCAGTCAGCCGGGCGGCGCCCAGTCAGTGTCCTGGCCCGTGGTTATCAACGGTTGTATCCGCGCGCCGGGCGAAAAAAACACCTTCCGCTTTGCCGGCCGGCAGGGACAAACCGTCTGCCTGGAAATCCGCGCGCGGCGTCTCGGCTCGCCGCTGGATTCCTTCCTCGTTCTGCGGAACAGCCGCGGCGAGAAGCTCGCGGAAAACGACGATGCGAAGGATCGTGGCGAAGGCTATCTCACACACCAAGCCGACTCCGCGCTGCTTTGCAAGTTGCCGGAGGACGGGGATTACACCGTGAGCCTCCGTGACACCGAGGGCCAGGGCGGCGCGGACTACGCCTACCGGCTCCGCATCAGCCCGCCGCAGCCGGATTTCGAACTGCGCACCACGCCGGCCGCGGTGAGCGTGCCGGCGGGCGGCTCGGCGCCGCTGACGGTGCACGCCATCCGCCGGGATGGGTTCACCGGCGCCATCCGGCTCGGTTTGGACGAGCCGTCCGGCGGACTGACCCTCGACGGCGCGCTCATCCCGGAGGGCGCCGACAAGGTCAGCCTGACCGTGTCCGCCTCCCGCCAGGCTGCGGCGGGCGCCTCTGGCGCCCGCCTGCGCGGCACGGCCGTCATCGCCGGCAAGACAGTCACCCATCTGGCGGTTCCCGCCGAGGATCTCATGCAGGCTTTTCTTTATCAGCACCTACTGCCGTTTCACGAGCAGACGGTGCTGGTCCCGCCGGCGGAGGCGCCCTTCAGCGTGGCCCTGCAACTGCCCCCGGCGGGTTACCTGGCCTTGCCGCGCGGCAGAGAAGTCAGCTTCCCGGTCAGCGCCACCCGCCGTCCGGGCTATGACGGGCCGATCCGGCTCGCGCTCGTGAATCAGCCCAAGGGGATCACCTTGCGGCGGGGTTTCATCCCCGCGGGCCGGAACGCGGGCTTTGTGACCGTGCGGACCGAGAGCAAGGTCGAGGCGCCGCTGCAGGACAACCTGATCATCACCGGCGCCATGGCGCTCGAGCGCGAAGCGACGCCGGAAGAGCAAGCCCGGATCGAGGCCCAGGCCGCCAAGAAGGCCAAGCTGGCCGCCGGCACGCCCGATGGCAAGCCAGCGCCGGCTACGAATGCCGTCGGCCAGGCGCACACGGACACCCCGCCGGCCGTCCCCGCCGCCACCAACGCCACCGCCAAAAAGGTTTCCGCGCCAGTGGAGAAGAAGCCCCTGATGATCCGCCGGCCCGTGCTCGTCACTCTGCCCGCCGTGCCCTTCCGCGTGACGGCGGGAACCACAGCGCCGTGAAATTTCGCTGTGCAACAGCGAAGGCAATGGGTCAATCACGTAGGGGCGCAGTCTTGCTGCGCCCGCGGGCGTCGCAAGCGACGCCCCTAAAATCCCCTGTGTGACTGTGTGACCGAGAAGGTGTGAAAAAATTGTCCGGCCACGACGGAGCGTGGCCCTCCAAGCGAGAAAATTGCGCTTTTGTTCAGGAAATGGAGGGACGCGCTCCGTCGCGTCCGACTGCCTATATGAATATTTTAATTTTTTCATAGCATCTGACGCCTTACCAGCGAGGCAACAAAAGCCTTGCGTAATCGGTTCGATTTTGACTCAATCCCAATGGTTCCGGGCGGTTCAATTGCACCTTGGCCTGTGGTTTGCACGCCGGAGGAGATGATCGGCGGGAACTGGAGGTTGAAGTGAACGAAGACCCCATAGTTGCCGAAGTACACAAGATACGGGAGAAGTTGGCCAAACAGTGCGACTACGATATAGCGAAGATATCCGCACGGCATCGGCGGATATTTCGGGAGTGGAAAGGCAAGAAAGTGACCAAGCCCTTTCACCCGGAATGGCAGCCGCCGCACGCTGCCGTTGCAGAGGGCCGGGCGAACTATGTGACACACAAAGGCAAGAGCCCGTGAACCCTCACGTCAATAATTTCAGCACGCTTCCCATTCCGCAGTGGCAGAAGGACGAGTAGGCCCGTCGGAAACGCGACTACCTGCGGCAACCGGAGTCGGGTCTGCCCTGGCCCCAAGTCAAGCAGGCCATTCTTCAGTCGCGATGAATGCGCCGTTGACGACGGAACCCGCAGCGTCCGTTTTCAAAATTTGGAAAAGAATGCACTGCGTAAAACGACGTAGAAATGCAACAATTCATCATGGCGGAGGTGTCAGGAAATCCGCTCCGTCGCCTGCCCAGACAACTCCTTTATTTCATCGGCGAGTTGGCTCGCTTGTTTTTCTAGTTCGCTGCTTTCCTTGGCAAGGAGCTTGGTTCTTTTCGCCGCAAGTTCATCCAACACGCCGGGTTTTTGTTCGCTGATTTGGCAAAGCTCATAATCCGGGCTTCCCCGCAACTGGACCAGCGATTCGATGACAGCGATGATTTCCAGTTGCAGTGTTTCGTACAGCTTCCGCAACTGTGCGAGTTCCGCCTCATCGCTGAAGTCCAAACGCGCCCAGCCTTGGCGCAAGATGAACCCGTGCGGATCGTCCGCGATCTCGCGCAAGGTGGCGATGTCGCCGCTCGCCTTGGCGCGATTGATGGCGGCGGTCAGCTTGTGGTACGTCGCGAGCTTTTCCGGCTCATGGGCGAAGCGGTCTGGATGATACAGCTTTACCAGCTTCTTCCAAAGTCGCGCCAACTCCGCTTCCTCCTCGTCGGTCAACGTCTTCTTTTCTGCCACGGCCGCCGCTGCATCTGTGTAATCCTTGTCGGCTTGAGCCTTGGCCTTTGCGTAATTCGCCTTGGCCTGTTGCGCCTCTTCATCACCGCCGCGCAACAGGGAGTCCAGATACTTCCGCCGGTATTCAATAATCAGCCGCAGCCGGTCCCGCTTCTGGTAATCCTCTCGCAAGCGCCGGAAAAGTTCCGACCGCATCGCATCAACCCGCGACTTCTCCTTGGCAAAATCTACTTCCAACTGTGCCAGCCGCGCCCTGGCGCCGGCCACAAACTGACGAAGTTGCTCCAACTCTGGATTGGCGTAGATGACGAGCGCGGCCAGTTCAACGGCGCGTGGCTTGGCGGCACTCTGGCCCATGCGCTCGATTTCGTTAGTCGAAAAAACCGAGTTGTCGGCGTGCGCTTCCGCTGGGAGGTCCAATTGCCACAGATACCAGCGACCCATCCTTGCACTGCGGGCTTTGGAAGAATGGGTCAGCCAGTCCAGCCATCGCCGCAACTCCGCATCCTTGCGCGCCTCCTGAATCAAGCGCCCCTTGTGTTTCCCGAAGGCGATCCGGGACGGATACCATTCTTCCGCCGCATACGCGACCAGTTTGGCCCACGAATCCAAACCGCGATGCTCGGCGATGGGATGAAGAACCTGTGCAAATAAATCCGCTACGGTTTGCACGTCGCCCAAGGCGGTATGCGCGCCGCGTTCCGGCAGCCGATAATATTGCCGCAGCGTTTGCAGTTTGCAGTTGCCGGCCGGCACGGGATCGAGCAGTCGTTGTGCCAGCCGCAGCGCGCAGAACCCTTGGCTGCCGATGGGCGCGATATGCAACCGCTGCCACTCCGGCATGAGAACTTCATCCAGATCGTATTCGAGGTTGTATGCAACGAGCGGCAGACTGCCTGCGTATTCGGCAAAATCGCGATATACGTGCTGCGGTGGTTCACCGTCGCGCTCCAATATCTCGCGGGTGTAACCATGCACCCGCGACGCCTCGGCAGGGATGTCGGT
>CAIQIC010000036.1 GCA_903871765.1 uncultured Lentisphaerota bacterium | reverse complement strand
TCCACGCCAGTTCCTGATCCGGTGCAACGTGGAAAGGTACACAATGATGCGTTACTGTTGCAGCCGCCCCACAGCATTCACATTCCTTAAACGCCTTCCTGAACTCTTTCTGGTCGGCAGCCAGGAGCTGCAGGCCGTCAGCCGGCTGGCGTTTGGCTTCGATAAGGTCGCCGAGAGTGTGCAAACGGAATTGAATCTGAAATTCAAGGGGGCCGCGGCCAAATTGTTTTTCAACGAATTCTACGATTTCTCAGAAATCGGTCCCAGGCTTGCCGAACGGGTTGCCGATTCCCTCCGATCCGCCGTGACGGAAATCTCCGGAAAGTCCGGCGCGCCAGCCGCCCTGTTGTGCACCGGCCTGACATCCAAACAGTCCTGGTTCACCGAACATCTGGCCAAATCGGTCGCCCTGGCGCCGTGGCAGCCGGACATGGTCGCCTGGTGCGATCAGGCCGGGCTGACCTTCGTCGGCAATGCCCTGCAGGCCAAGCTTTCGCCCAGTTGGCTCGGATTGCTCAACGTTGTCGTTGCATCCCAGGTCGGCGAATCCACGACCGACAGCGCCTGGCATCCTGCCTGGGGTCATGATGCGTCGGCGGCAGGGGACATACCCTCAACCGTAGCAGCGGTTCCGGCAGCCCCAAGACCAATATCGCCCCCTGCAGCGATCCGCCCGGCGGCCGTGCCGCCGACTCCCCGGACGATGCCGGCTGCGGTCGCCGCTATTCCCGCCGCGGCGCCCGTTCCGCCGCCAGCGCCAGCCGCGCCGAGGCCGACTCCCCCCGTCCCGGCCGCCAAGGCATCGGTGCCGCCGGCCCCGGCCGCACCCGCGATCGCGAGGACGATTCCGCCCGCCCCTCCCGTGAAGGCGCCGGCCGCGCCGGCTCCGGTCGTAAAGACCATTCCGCCAACCGCACCTGGGATCCCGGCCACCGTCCGCGTCCAGCCGCCTGCGGCCGTCGTGTCAAAGACCATTCCGCCTACCCCGTCGGTTAGAGCGCCGGCGGCACCGGTTCCGACTGTGAAAACCATTCCCCCGGCCGCGGCCAGCGCGCCGTCTCCGGTGGCCGCCTCGAAGCCAGTTGCGGTCACTCCGGCCAAGGCGGCGGTCGCACCCCCGGCCACCCGCCTGGAGAAAGCAGCCGTGCTTCCAACCGTGACGCCTGCCGCCAAGCCGGCCCCGACCTCTGCCAAGCCCGCGCCAGCGGCTCCCGCGGCGACGCCCGGCTCCCCCAAGCCGAGCCTGGCCGCCAAGCCGGCGGCGGGCAGCGAACCGCCCGCCGGAGCGCGGCCGTTCTTCAAGACCCCGGCCGGCCTAGCCGTCATCGGCGCTCTTGTGCTCGTCCTGGCGGCGGCCTTCTTCTTCTACCAGCAGTTTTCCGAGCAGAAGGCTGAGGCGCTGCGCAGGCAAGCCCAGGCCGAGCAGCATGCCGCCGCCGAGGCGGAGGCCGCCCGCAAGGCCGAACAACAGGCCAAGGCCGAGAAGGAAGCGCGCCGTCAGGCTGAAGAGGACGCCGCCCGGAAAACCGTCGCCGCCGAGGCTGCCCGCCAGCAGGCTG
>CAIQIC010000035.1 GCA_903871765.1 uncultured Lentisphaerota bacterium | reverse complement strand
GGGAGGCCCGGCGAGTTTCGGGAAGGTGTTTTCATGATTTTCTACACTTCGTTAAAAGACTTGTTATTACGGGCTTGCTGCGCGCGCAGCGTCGGGCCGAGCCGGCAGATGCTGGACGAAATAGTCCCGCTGTCCCCGACTCACCGCGCCCACGGTCTCACCGTGCCTGCGTTCGCAGCCTTCAACAGGTACAGAAGCAACCGGGAGGGAATGTGACCGACTCCCGCTACTTTTCGGGTGGATTCAGGAGGCCTTCTACTCCTTTTCCGCCGCCTCGATCTCGGCCCAGGAAGGTGCGCGCTAGAGCAGGCCGTTGTCTCCGACACGACAAGCGCCGCGCCATTGTCGGCAAATAGGCGCGTAAACTCATACACCTCCGGTTTGCCGCACGGGCGGCACCGTGCCGATGGGCACAATCCGCCGCTCTACGAACAGCAGATTGCCCCGGGCGTTCATTTTCTTTGCACGTTGTAGATTTCCGGATTGGTTGGGAACGGCGGCGCTTCGCCTTTCAGGTAAGTATCGAAGAACCAGACAGAGCAGTCATCAAAGGCCAGCGCCGGTCGCCGACCCTGGGGTATCTCCGCAGTCCAGCCAGCGTCACAAGGGGTCATGTGGTCGGCCCCTCGGATCTGAAGGAACACCGCGTTGGTGGTGGCCTTGTTGAATAGCCCTACGTCCTCCGAGTAGAAGTAATTGCTCTCCCCCAGTGCGACCAGGAACGGTTTCTGGAGTCCGGCAGGATTCAACTGAACGTTTGTGGCATCATAAAGCACGGCGCACTTCACCCGGCTGTCGCTGCGGCAGGTCTCCACCACCATTCCGCCCATTGAGCCGCCGTAGACACCGATGCGGTCCAGGTCCAGCCGGCCGGCAAAAAGGGGATCCCCGGTGTTGAGCACGGCCAACTCATCCAGCAGGAACGTCATGTCCTTGAGCCGGCCTGGCACATCGCCCGAATGGTTGCCGGCAAGGTATCGTCCGTCCGGAAATTCAGTAGCCCAGCAGTCGCTATGGTCGATGGCCACGACCACGTAGCCGTGGCTGGCCCACTCTTCCGCAGTGCGCGACCCTAGTTTGCGCCACGCTGGAAGACCGTGAGAACAAAGAACCACGGGATACTTGGCCGTACCGGCCGCCAGCGGAACGCCACGAAAGCGATGCCCCACCAGTTTGGGGGCAATCATTGCCCACCGAGTATCGTAGCCGCCCCAGGAATAGAGGCTCGTGTCCGCCGCTAAGCGTCGGTCCCACATCGCTGCAGGCAGAACTCCAGCCGGTGGGGGATCCGCGGGATACCAGAAGGTGACCATGAAGGCATTGGTCGGGGGGGTGTAGCGGTAGAGGTTGGTTCGCGCGGGATCAATCATCACCCGATCCACCATGCCGACGGCGAACGGCCCGCTGGGCTTCGGGAAGGCCGTGAGCAGGTGGTTGGTGAAGGTGCGATAAAAACGCTCGCCCAGACCGGCGGCGTTGGTGTCCTGAAAGAGCAGTGGATGAGGATTGTTGTTCGTCCGCAGCAGCAGGGCCAGCCGCGTCCACTCAGCCAAGTTGGTGGAAGCCTCAACGGCATAGAGGTCAAACATCTGCATGAATTGACTGGAGATCGTGCCGGACAGGCTGAACATGTTCGAGACACTGCCGTCCAGGCTGAGCGTGATGGTGCGGTCCGGCAACGCGGCGATGCCGCTGAAATGGTGCGGCACAGGTTGCGCCTAAGAACTGAGAGGAGCGGTGAGCAGGAACCCAAGCAAGAGTAATACAAAGTTCCTGGTTTGCCGATTCTCAGCCTCTGACAAGCAGGCCCCGGAATCCGAGCCACCAACCGGCCATGCGTATTTTGCGTTCATATGGGGAACCTGGTTCATAGTTAGTTCTGCGTTATCACTCAATACAGAGGGAAATCCGGCAAACAGGTACGGGAAATCTTGAGGAAAATGAGCAGGCGCCAGCGGCACGGATTCTCGGCCCGTCCCAGGCAACTATGGAACTGATTCCCGCTTCTCGGCAGCTTCGATTTCCGCCCAGGAGGACGCGTGCCAGAGTTTTGGAACCACGCGTCGGTCAGCCGACATCATGGCTTCGCCAGACGGAAGAACGCGCTCGCGCCCTCGATCGGCAGGATGATGTTGTTGGTTGCCTCCGAGCCGGGCACATCGTGCCAATCAGGATCGGTGAGGCGCGTGGCGCGCTGCAACCGGGCTGCGCCGAATCCATCCCACGACAGCTTGAGATCCTGGCCTTGCTTCGCGACCGACTTGATGAAAGGCTGCATCTCCAAGATGAAGAGCCCCTCATAGCCACCGGCCAAATAG
>CAIQIC010000034.1 GCA_903871765.1 uncultured Lentisphaerota bacterium | reverse complement strand
GCTATCATGTCTGCCGCCGCTTTGCGCCGGCCACCGCGGCATAGATCTCCATCAGATGATCCGCGATGCCCGTCCAATCATAATGACGCTCGACCAACCGCCGCCCCGCCAGCGCGATTTGCCTGCGCCGGTCGGCATCCGTCAGAATGTTGACCGTCTGGGCGGCCATGGCCGCGGGGTCATCGGCGATCAGGATGGATTGGCCAGCCACCGCATCAATTCCCTCGGCACCGATGGTCGTCGTGATGACCGGACGGCCCAGGGCCATGGCTTCCAGAATTTTGAGCTTGGTGCCGCCCCCCGCGCGCAACGGCACGATGGCGGCGGTGCAGGCCGCATAACAGGGCACCACCGAATCGGGATTGGCGATGATGCGAACCCGCTCGCCAGCCAATTGCATGATTTCCGGGCAGGGCTTGTGCCCTGTAATCCACAGTTCCACCTGGGGGATTTCTTTTTGAATCAAGGGCAGCACCTGGCGGTGGAAATACAAAACCGCATCTACGTTGGTCCCCCCGCCCAAGATACCCACAAACAAAAGCCGGGGAATGGCCCCCTGATCCGGCAACGGAACGAGCAACTGCGTATCCACCCCGTTGGGCACGACCTCGATTTGCAGGTTGGGATTATGAGCGTGCAGCACGCGGCCATCGCGTTGCGACATCACCAGGCAGCGGTCGAATCTTTCCATATACCGCGGTTCCCACGCCGCCATGGTCCGGGCATACAACCAGCGGCGCGCCTTCGCGCGCAGGCCGCGTTCCGTTCGGACCATGCGTCGAAACTTGTCAAAAAGGACATCATGAAACGTAATAAAAGTCCCGCGAGTCTCCGGATGGGGGATATATTCCCAATAGCGGGCCGTGGGCGAATCTTCGATCTGCATAACGTCAAACTGTATTTTCCGGCACAGTTCCTGAATAAGCTGCCGGGCATGAGCAGACTCCAGATAGCGGATTTGCCAGGGGGTGCCGGTGCGCAGATAGGAGAGCACCCCGCGCAACCTGCGCAGCAGCGTTCTGTGATCACGCCGGGCGATGATGACCTCGGCACAGAGGGCCTGCATATCCCGCAAGGTGTCGGGGGTCACAAAGCCGTAGTCATCGAAAGTCAGCAGCCAGATCCGATGGTGCCGGGCCAGGCGCTTGATCAGATTGTAAATCCGGATTTGATAGCCGGTGACGGGCGGACAAGGAGGATAAGGGGTGATGAACAGGATGTTCATGCGTTCCTCACATCAAATCATGTGGCCCGGCATGCGCGCAACGCCCGACAGTTTGGATCGGCGTAATATGGCACGCGCTTGTAGGCATTGACCGCGAACCGGAATTCAGCCGGCAACCAAGGCGCCAGCAGCCAAGCGGCCAAACGGCGCACGAAGCGGATGCCTTGGAGGCTCAGAAAGATCAGCAGCGTGGTATGCAACGCCGGGGTTGGCGCCAGCACGGGATCGCGCCGTATTCCCATCCAAAATTTCAACCCCGCTGCCAGTTGCTTGTGCCACACCAAAATCATACTTTCCTGCAGAAACGTTGTCAGGCAGGCATACCTTCTGGCCGTGGTCAGCATGCCGGCAGCCTGCACGCGCTGTGCGATGGCGAACAACTGGGCTTGGCGGTTGGCCAGGCTGGCCGGCTCGAACCAATGGGAGCCAATGGTTGTGCGCGATCCGGCGACCCGGTAGAACCAGTCCGGTTCATCGAATTTTAGATAGGGGATGTGTTGGGTCAGGGCTCGGATGGTCAAATCCCATTCCTGTCCCGACAGGAGTGATTCATCCCATGGGCCCAAACGCTCCAGCGTTGATCGGCGCCAAATCGGGCCGCTGATGTTCCAGACATTGTCCTTTTTCAAGAAACGAGCCAAATCATCTTCGGCGGTAAAGAAGGGCATGCGCACATGCTTGGTGTCGGCCGGATGGTCACGAAAGAAAATATAGGGAAACGCCGCAAATTCAGTCTCCGGATTCGCCTGCATAACGTTGACGCGCTGCTCCAGGCAAAACGCCGCCAGCAAATCGTCCGAGTCAAGAAAGACCACATAGTCACCGCGGGCCGCGGCAAAACCCTGATTGCGGCAGGCGGACGCCCCACCCTGCGCTCCCGCCCGGCGGAGCAGCCGGATGCGGGGTTCCTCCCGGCCCAGTTGTTCCACCTCTTCCGGTGTGCCGTCCGTCGAGGAGTCATCCACCACCAGGCATTCCCAATACGGATAGGTTTGGGCGCGGACCGAGGCGATGGTCTGCTTGAGCAACTCCAGCCGATCCTTGGTGGGGGTGATGATGGATACAAGCGTTGACATATTGCTAACCGAATCCGTGGAAATCATAGAAATCTGCGGAAGAACCTCCGGATATTTTATCCACAGATTTGCAGGATTTACACAGATTTCCGATCCACGGGATCACCGGCCTGCGGCAAAAAGACTGCCGATACTATCACCCGACCGGGCGGGATTGGTCAAATGCATCCGGGCGCTCAATCGCCTTCTTGACGACATAGCACAGCATGTGGCCCATGATGGACACTGGGATAATCTTCCTGAACAGTTCCCCCAGCACAGTCAAG
>CAIQIC010000033.1 GCA_903871765.1 uncultured Lentisphaerota bacterium | reverse complement strand
GCCGCGGCGGACGCCGGCCAGCAAGACGAGCCCCGCGAGCGTGCCCACGACGAAGGTGGTGAGCGAACCTTCCTGGCCGAGCCACGCCGGCTGGACCGTCGCCTGCAGTTCCAGATCGCTGCCCGCCGGACTGACCGGCCGCGTGAAGGCTGCCTGCATCGGCGCCACGCTGCCCAGATCGGTTTGCTTGAAGGCCATGCGCAGCCCGCGCGCCCCTTCACCCGCGAGCGCCGCCACCAGCGCGACCCCGAGCAGCACCGCGGCCAGTGCGTAAAACACCGGATTCTTGAGGCCGCGCGCGCGGCGATAGGCCAGGACGATGATGCCGAGGCAGAACAGTTTCACGAACACCAGCCAAGCCAGGGCGCGCGTCACCATGCCGCCGACGAGCTCGCCGAAATTCGCCGCAAGGCGCAGCAGGCCCGCGAACGGCGCCTTGACCGGCGCGAGGTTGCCGCCCGCCGCGCCAAGCGTGAAATGCTCCGGCGCCGTTAGCGTCCACTTGGCGAAGACCGACTGGGCGTCCGTCACCGGCGCATCCCAGCGCACCGTCTGCGGCCACCACCAGCGGCAGGCGCTCTTCATCTCGTCATAGACCACCTCGACGCGCAGCGGCTGGTTTGGGTCGCGCAGGCGGCGCAGCGGCACGAGCACCTTGCCCGCCTGCTGCGGCACGGATAGCGCCTGCACGGTGACGCCATCTACCCTGGGGTTCCGCAGCCGTGCCCCGGCCGGCAGCTTGAGGCCGAAATATTGCTGCGACGAATTCTTCACGTCATAGGTCACCGTCGTAACGCTTTCGCCTTCCTTGCTGAGGCGCGTCGCGAAGCCGATGTGGTCGGCCACCTGCGCGAGCAGCGCCTGCGTCTTGTAGCGCTGCACCTTGAGTTGGGCCTGGTGCGGGCGGCCGACGTATTTGAACGCCGCGAGCACGGGGTCGTTGATCAGCAGCGCGTAGGCCGGCGGGATTTCGGCGCGATCGAGCTTGATCAGCGCGGGGTCGGCCTGGTCCAGGCTTTGGAATTGCAGGCTGGCCGCGCCCGCCAGCACGAGGTAGCCCGACTCGTTCTCCGTGCCCAGCGTCTCGAGGCCGCCGAGCTCGACGCCGCCGCCCTCCAGGGCGAAGGGCCGGTCATAGGTCACCAGGTGCGTATAGTCGCCGAGGATCTTCTCCTGGAACGTCACCTGCCACTCGTCGTTCGTCCCGTCCTTGGTCTTCTCGCGCGCGCGGATGTCGTGCCCGGTGAACTCGACGTTCTGGCACGTCGCCGGCACGTGGACGCGGAGCTGCCGCACCGGCGCGCCGCCGATGTGGTAGGTGATCGAGCAACTGCCGTAGAGCGCGGACTCGCCCGCCGAGACGAGCTGGAACAGCTCGGCGTAGATCGCCGGCGTGGTCTTCTCGATTTTCGCGCCCAGGGTCCAGTCGCCGTCCTTGAAGCGGAAGGCCTGCTGCGCGTCCGGCACGCGCGTCGGCAGCGAGGCCAGATGGACTTCCGTCAGGTTGGTGACCACGGACGGTTTGAACCGCACGCCCTTCTCGGCGCGCAGTACGAGGTGGCCCCGCTCGGTGCGGGCCTCCGCCACGCGGAACAGCGGCGCGGCAAACTCCGCCTGGCCTTCCGCCAGCGTCTTTTCCAGCCGCACCTCGACCAGCGTGCGGCCGCTCACCGCCGTCTTGAAGAACAGCTTGATCTGCCGCGTCCCGGCCTGGTCGCGCACCTCGTAGTCGGCGAGGTTCGCGCCCGCCACGTTCACGACGCTCCACGCCGGATCCACGTTCAGCGCCGCCTCGCGCGCGGGGGCGTCGCGGATGTCGAGCTCCACGCTGGCGTCGAACGCCAGGTCGTTGTCGCTCAGGGCCAGCGTCAGCCGCTCCTCGCTGTGCAGCGTGTTCACGATGTCGTCGGCGCCCAGCTCGGCGCGGGCCGGCAGGTTGGCATACTGGTAGGCGTAGGCGGTGCGCGCCGGCGCCAGCCGGGTGCGGTTGTCCGCCGCCGCCAGGGCGGGGAAGGCCGCCTGGTCAATCTGCGTCAGGCCCAGCGACTTGCTCACCAGCAGCTTCACGGCGCTGTCGGTCCCGATGAGCAGGAAGCCGCTGGTCCGCAGCACGTTTTGCGGCACGGGCAGCGGCAGCTCGAACTTGCAGGGGAAGGCCGCCAGCACGCGCTCGGCCTCGAGGCCGAGCTGGTAGATCTTTTCCTGCGGCCGGCTTAGGGTGATGACGAGCCGCCGCTCGGCGTTGGTCGGCGCGGCGGCCTCGACAGTCCACTCGCGAATGTCCGGGCCGCGCACCTGGGTCACGTTCAGCTCCGGCGGCAGGGCCAGCGTCAGTTTCTCCAGCGCGCCCTGGATGACGCGGTAGGTCAGCAGGCTGTCCATGCGCAGCACGCCGACGCTCGCGCTGTAGATCGCGTGCGCGTCGCACGTCGCCGCCAGTTCGCCGGTCAGGGCCTTGACCTCCGGCTTCCAGCGGACGGTGAAGCTGCGGATCACGCCGAGGCTCGCCGCGATCTCCGTGCGGCCGTCTGCCGTCTTGCGCCGCTCGACGCCGAGGGCGCCGGGGAACTCCACCTGCAGGTCCGGCCGGTCGCACAGCATCGCCACGCGCCGCACCGTGGCGCCCGGCAGCGCGAACTGCGTCGCGCGCCAGTCGCCTTCCTTCGCGGGCAGGCTGGCGAAGGTCAGGCTGAGTTTTTCCTGGACGTGCCGTTCGAAGACGAGGACGTAGGCCTTGCCCTCGCGCACCAGGGTGACGCCGCGCGGGACGGCGGAGGTCAGGCAGGTGACGTCGCCCGCCACCACCGTCAGCCGGCTGCGGTCGGGCGCGTCGGCCTGGAGGTTGAGCGTGAAGCTGACGTTCTCGCCCTCGATGCGCCCGCGCAGATCGAGTTCCGCGATTACGATGCCCTGGCCCGGCGCGACCACTGGCCGCCCCATGCCCCACGCGCCTGCCGCGCCCAGCAGCAGCAGCCAACCCGTCAGTAGCTTCTTCATCTTGACCTCCCGTTCCAAATCATGCGTGCCGTTCAGTCGTTTATTTCTACGGTCGCTTATATAGCCCTGGATTTTCGTCCACCCGTTTAAAGTAATAGTCGAGGTCGTATGATGCAGCCGCTTTCGCTGCCGCGCGGAACTTCTGCGCCCGCCCGGCCATGCTGTGCTGGATATAAAAAGCGTAGATGTCGCGCGGCTCGGAGGATGAGTAGTTGCCGACCTTCTCCAGCGCGTCGAGATAGCGGTCCAGCTGGCCGGAGTTCAACATTGCGGACGACTGCGTCTGTAGGTGGCTAAACAGGATTTTCCACGCGGTGAAGGCTGGTATCTGCCCGCCCCAGAAGTTCTTTGGCTCGCTTTTCTGTTCCACCGCTTGCGCCAGGGCGTCCAGGTGATCTGCCGGATTTTCGCGAGCCAACGCGATGAGGAACAGCGGTCTGAATTCCTCATTCTTAAGATTTTCCCGGAAGACGCCGGCGATGGCCTTGGTCTTCGGTGCGAACGATAGCAGACTCATCGCGGCGGCTGAGCGGACCTTGGGATCCTTGTCCAACAGGAGTCTCGCCAGTGTGTCGGCCATCTCCGCCTGCTGTGCAAAACCGGTCGCGCGCGCCACACTCGTACGCACCTCTGGTTCAATATCATGGGCCAGTGCCGTCAAACGCCGGCAAATCTCCGGTCCGGGGAAGTCCGCCAGCAACAGGGTGGCTGCGGCGCGGATGGCCGGCGCCGAATCGTTCAGCCAGCGCTCGATGGCCGTCTGCAGCGACGGTTCGCGCAGCAGACCTAAGGCTTGGATGGCCATCGCGCGCGTTGCGTTGCTCGCCTTGCTATCGGCCAGGGTCACGAGATCCTTCCAATACAGTTCACCCCCGGTATTTTTCATCTTCGGGTCCATCTTGCCGATGCCAGGAACCTCGGCACTGCCCACCGTGGCCAGCCAGAAGATGGTCCGTTCGTCGGACAGGTAGGGGTTGTGCGAACCGACCATGGCGATGGCGGCCTGTGCGATCTTTGGATCGGAGTTCGTCATCAAGTCATGGATGGCCGCCAGTACGTTCGTGCGCGCGAAATCCTGTGTGCCAGCGTAGAGATTCTGTCCGCCGCTCATCTGGTCCAATTGCCTGAGGGCATAGGTGACATTGCTGGCGTCGTCGCTGTTTACCATCAGCACCAGTTCGTTCCAAAGCACTTCCGGCACGGTTTTGGCCGTCACCGCTTTGTTGTTGGAACACAACCATTGGCCTTGATCCGTCTTCCCTGTGTGGTTGGCCCAGAGTTGCCGGAAGACGCCGGTAGGCGAGCTCCGTTTGGCGAAAACAACGTAAGACCTGCCAGCTTCAAAACGGTAATATTGTGGCGCAAACATGCGACCGTGGGGCTGCGGGCTTTCTGCATAATGATGGAACCGGAGCATCGCGCCTGGTACGGCGCCCTGGATGACTGTAACGACCGCGAACGTGGTCTCACGGGCAACGAAATCCGGATACGGCTTGAACCATTCGTCCTGCACGGGCCCGCTGGAGACCACCGTGCCTTTGAAGATGACGTCGGCCGCAGCGGCCAGCTTCTCCAGGCTTAAGGGCGGTCCGACAGGATAACCTTGGACAACGCCCGCCCAGGCCAGCGCAGCGGTCAAGAGCAGCATGCCTCGCAGCGTCAGGCTTTGGAAAAGTGCCGGCTCTTTTCCCCATCCTTGGAATGCAAGACAAGCGGATCGTCCGGCAGCGGCTGCTCCCCGGTGGGTGGTTGTGGCGGCAGGTCGCGTCAGCGCAAACTCTGCAAACATTGGCTGTGGCGACGGCATCCTGGCGGAGTTGGATAAGCGGGGGTTCATGTCGTTCGCACAATCTCTTCTGCTGCTTTCAACCTGTGCAATCTGCGGATGGATTCCTCTTCCGCCATCTTCACTCCGCAGCGGGCGGGGCGGTCTGGGCGGCGGTGACCAGGCGCAGCAGCTCCTGCACCTTCTGGTCCAGGCTCAGTTCCAGCGCGATGGGCCGCAGCACCTTGGCCACGTCGGCGCAGCTGGTACCTTCCGCATAGGGGCTACCGCGCAGGATCTCGGCAAACTGCGCGGCGGCGGCGGCGAGCCGGAAGCGCACGTCGGCCCGCTCGAAGGACGGCGCCAGGTCCGCCGCCGTGATGGCACGCTCCAGCTCCTCAACGCGCCCGGTTTCCAGGTTGCGCCCGCGGATGCGCACCGTGCCGAGCGGCTCGTTGACGTCGCCCTGCAGCTCGACCTGGTAGAGCGCGGTGACGGCCTGGCCGGAGCCGACCTCGCCGGCGGCGACGGCGTCGTTGCGGAAGTCCTCGGTCTTGAGCTGGCGCTGTTCGTAGCCGAGCTGCCGGTACTGCTTCACGCGCCGCGGATTGAACTCGACCTGGATCTTGACGTCGGCGGCGATCTTGTTCAGCGTCGCGGCCAGCTCGTCCACGAACACCCGGCGTGCCTCGTCGAGCGAGTCCATGAAGAGGTAGGTGCCGTGGCCCTGGCTGGCCAGCGCCTGCAGCATCGTGTCGTCGTAGGTGCCCGTGCCGAGGCCGAAGACCGAGCAGAAGATGTTCTGCTTGCGGTACCGCTCCACCTGCGCCAGCAGCTCGGCGGTTTCGGCCGCGCCGACGTTGGCGACGCCGTCGCTCATCAGGATGACGCGGTTGGCGGCGCCGCTGATGAAGCCGCGCGCGGCGGTCTGGTAGGCCAGCTTCAGGCCGCCTTCGAGGTGCGTGAACCCCGCCGCCTGGAGGCCGTCGAGCGCGGCGAGGATCTTTTTCTGTTCCGTGGCGGGCGTGAAGTCCAGCACCAGCCGGGCGCGGCTGCTGAAGGTGACCAGCGCGACGCGGTCGGCCGGGCCGAGCTTCGCGACGAGCAGCTTGAGCGCGGCGCGCGCCAACTCCAGCCGGTCGGGCGCGTTCATCGAGCCGGAGGTGTCCAGCAGGAACGTCAGGTTCGCGCCGCGGTTCTCGCGGCCCACGTGCCGGCCCTTGACGCCGAGCTTAAGCAACTGTACGCCCGGCGGGCAGAACGGCGTGCGCGCCGCCTGCGCCTGGACGCTGAACAGGTCGCGGCCCGGCGGGGGCAGGGCATAGTCGAAGAAGTTGACGAACTCCTCCGTGCGCACCGACTCCGGCGGCGGCCGCTGCCCGCCGTTGAGATAGCGGCGCGCCAGCGTGAACGAGGCCGAATCCACGCTGATCGAGAACGTCGAGAATGTTTGCGCCTGCGCCGCCACCCACGGATTCACCCCCGCCGCGCGGAAGATCGGCTTGGTCGTCGGCTCCGTGGGTTTCGCAACAGCAATCGTCGTCATACACGATTCGAGTTGTTCCAACATGCGCGGCGTATTCACCACGACGACTTCACCCTTTTTCTCATCATATCGAGCCGATGCGCCCGCAGGAAAACGGATGCCCGCTTTCTCAAAGAACTTCTGGATATTCTGGATATCGGGGTCAGGACCCGTTACCAGTTGCGCCGAAAGCGGATAGCGGCGCTCGATACGCGGCTGATCGGAATCTTTCGGGATAAACACAGCACCCTTATCCGTGATCTTGTAATCTGCGTCGGCGTATTCGGCGATATACTTGATTAAATCAAAGGTGCTGACTCTGCGCAGGCTCATCGTAATGGGGGGGCTCGCCTTCAGTTCTGCATCCGCTTCAATCTTGATCCCTGATTTGTGCTCATCCAAATCTCCGGCAGTTTGAGATAGATATTGAGCGACATCCTGTATGTTGGCTTGCTTCAAATCGATTGACGGGATGATGATTTCCTTGAGGCGCTCTTTAGTTGCAGTGTGCTCATTCTCAGCAAGCTTCCTTGTCGAGGTGGCGCTGCCCTCCTTCGCCTGCGGCGATGCTTCGGTCTTAAATTTCTCGCGGTCGGTTTTCGCCAGAGCGGTAACTTGCCGCGAATCTATCGTTTCTCGCATGTCGGAGGGTATGATCTCTTCACCGGCCTTGGCGCTTTTACCGTCAGGTTGATCGCCGTCCGTGTCGCGACCTTCGCCGCCGCCTGCGCCGCCGCGGCTGTGCGCAATGTCCTTGAGCGATTGCGCCGACTTGGTTGGGCTGGCCAGATCCGAACCCGAGGCCGCGTTGGCATATCCCCAAGCAGCCGGAACGCTGGCATTCGTGCCTGGCGCCACGGTGCCATCCGCAGCCCATTTATCCACCGTGAGGCCGCGGACAACCTGACCGGCGGCGGGTTTTGCTTCGCTGGCCGGCGTGGTATCGTCATCAATATCGCGGAGTCCCAACGGCTCCCCGCCAGGCTTATTTACCGCCACCTGGTCTTGGCCGGGTTTCTTTTCTGCCAGCTTGTCTTTCCGCACGGGCCCCTCGGCTGGCGCGGCGCCGGGACCATAGGCAAAGTGATCCGCCACTGTGCCGCCGTTCAAATCCAGAAGACCACTACTACTGACAACGGTGCCCACTGGTTGTGCGCCTTCGCGGCCGCCCACGGGTAGTTTGACCGTAGGTGGTTTGAGCGCCGGGAGCGCTGCGGCGACTGCTTCGTGTTGAATCGCGACCCTGCTTTTTCCGCCAGTGACATAGAGTTCTTGGTCGCGCCTGGAATCATCGGCGGTCGGCGACGTGTCCGGTTGGGGCGCTTGGGCTGTCCGCGCTTCGGCGAACAGCCGGCCTGTAACAGGTAGATCACCTAGCAGCGGAATCTTCTCCGGGACGCGCTCGTCATGTTTCGAGCGATCAGGCGAACTCTGGCTCTCCGTTTCCTTGTCACCTTTCCGCGCGGCATAGTCGTAATGCGGCACCCCGGGTTCGACATTCGGCACCCGGATCGGGGTCGGCGTGCCTACGATCAACGGTTTGGGCAGTTCCGTCCGCAGCGGAACCATTTCGCCGAGTTTCTTGTCCGGGGCATCCGCACGGCCGGATTCGCGCCTGCGCTCGGCATTAGCCAAGAGGATCCCGCCGCCGGACACGCCAGTATCGCTCAGAGCGGCTTTCTCCTCGTTGGCCCGCTCGCGACCCTCGGTCAGCCTGACATTTTCGACTTCCGCGGCTGATCCCCATGTGGAGCCGACCCGCGACGACCGACTAACCTCTGCCGGCGTCGTTGCGGCCGAGCCAGGGGTTGACGGGGGAGCCGAGCGGGGGAGAGCGGCGGCGGCATTGGCGTCTGAACCAGTGGGATCTTCGATGGACTTGCCAAACGCAGCCATATATACGCTGCGGGCGTTGCTGAGTGCGCCGGTCATCTTGCCCTTCACCAGGGAATCCGTCACGGCCGGCATGAGCACGGCGCTCAGGATGCCTATCGCGACCAGCAGGACGGCGGCGACCTTGGCGAGATCCTGCCACGGGCGCGGCCACCAGCGGAACTTGGCGCGGAGGATCTTCCGGCGGCGGGCCGCGTCGAGCCGCGCGGGCGCCGCCGGGCTGACGGCGAGCGTGGAGCGCATCAGATCGAGGGTCCGTTCCAATTCGCCCGCCGCCGCCCGGCACGCCGCGCAAGTTTCCAGATGGGCGCGCACCTGCGCCGCCTGCCCGGCCTCCAGATCGCCGAGCAGATAAAGGGTCAATTGTTCCTGATATTCCTGGCAGCTCATGTTCACGTCTCCATCGTCCTGGCCATCGTTTGCGGTCGGGTCCTCTTCATATGGCGCCCACCTGCTTCAGTTTCTCCGCCAGATGCTTCGCGGCATGATGCAGGAGGCAGCCGACGTTGCCCGCGCTGCGGCCGGTAATTTCGCTGATTTCCTTGTACGAGCGGCCCTCCTGTAATCTCAGGATGGCCACCTGCTGTTCCGCCGGGTCCAGCTCCCGCAGAAACCGCTGCGTCCACTGCAACGCCTCGTGGCGTTCGACCTGGCGGCGCTGTCCGGCCGGCACGTCCGGCGCGATCTCCTGGGCCTGGCGGGCATGCAACTGCCGGAGCCGGTCCTCGTGGCGGATGTAGTCCACGGCGAGGTTGTGCGTGACGCGGTACAGCCAGGGGACCAGCGGCACGGACGGCTGGGCCCCGTCGCGCCAGTGCCGCACCAGGCGGATGAACGCGTCCTGCACGATATCCTGCGCCAGCACCGGATTGCCCGCCAGGCGGGCGGCGTAACGCAACAGGGCTGCTTCATGCTGAGCCACAACGGCCTCAATATCCAGCGGACCGTCCTTTACGGCGGATGCGGTCGGGCTGTGCTTTTGTTCCATGCCGCCCTCGATCTGATGAACTTCATCCATAATACGCCTGTCACCCCAGCGATCTTCAAAGATTGTTGGCCACTGCGTCCTTAATTCGGGGGTATAACAAAAATCTATCCGGCCGGATAGATTTTTGTTATTCGGAGATAGTGCCGGGCGAGCCGTCCCAGGCCCAGGAAGCCGGCGGCCAGCAGCAGGATCGGCGCCAGCAGCGTGGCGCCGAGATAGGCGACAAGGTAGATGAGGCCCAGCAGGGCGCTCGGCAGGGGCGCCAGGGTGCCGGGGTGGGTCCCGCTCAGGAAGCCGGTGTATTCCCGCAGGCCCGCCGCCTGGCAGAGTCCATAGAATGCGACGAGCAGCGCGGCGCGCAGCAGGAGGCCGCGCGCCAGCGGTCGTGAACGCAAGGGCGTGGCCGGGAGGTTCATAGCGGGCGAATCCCCCTCCGCTCCACTTCCCGCCACAGGGGGCCCAGCACCATGGAGTACAGCAGCACCGCATCACCGACCTGGTTACTGGCGCAATAGCGCAATTGCCCGCGGCGTATTACAGGGAAGCCGCCATAGTTCAGCGTGGTCAGCAGGGCGGACAAGTAGTCCCGGTCGTTGAACGCGCGCGCGCCCACGAAGGCCAGGCCGCTGGAGCCGGCGCTGATACCCAGCACGGGGACGACCGGCCCGGAATCCACGTCGGCCTGCCCGCGCCAGGACGCCGGCCATTCCCAGGCGAAGCCGAATCCAAATATGCGCCGGCCCAGTTCCTGGCGGGCCCGCCGGTATTGCGTGACGGCGAAAAAGGGATCCACGATCTGCAACCCGTGCGCGACCATCCAGATCGAGGAGCCTTCCGGCCCTTGCAGCGGACGGCCGTCGAAGGTGAAGGTGGCCAGCAGCAGGCCGGTCTCCGGGTCCATCAGTTTGCGCTGTGCCACGGCCAGCCAGTCGCGCAGCAGATCGGTGTGGTCAGTGCCGTCCAGCGCCTCGGCCATGCGCAGCGCGTCCAGCGCCAGCACGTTGCAAAACATCCAGCATTCGTCGGGATAGCTCTCGCCGCACAGGACGGGGCTCTGGCGCATCTGGGCGACCAGCGCGGCGACGCGCTGGTCGAGCAGGGGCTTGTAGGCGGGCTGCTCCGCGAGCAGGCGCCGCGCGGCCAGCATGACGGCGATTTCGCCGTCCACGAACAAGCTGCGCGCCGGCCGGGCCCGGAAAGCGCCGTTAGTCGCATAGTCCATCAGGAAATAATACTTGCCGCGTTCCTGTTCCAGGCGGAGGGTCTCCTCAATCAGCCGGTCCATGACGGGGAGATAGGCGGCCTTGCGTTCCGGCTGGCGCAGGCCCATGTTGGCCAGCGCCAGGATCATGTAGGTGCGGCTCATGAAATCCCATTCCGCGTTGCTCCGGCGCAGTACGGCGATTTCTCCGGCGCGCGCGGCGGTGTTGGTGCACAGCATGATCTGCTGCGCGGCGAGCGCCTGGGCCTGCGGCGGGATGCCGCGCTCGGCATAAAACCGGGCCAGGTGCGGTCGGAACAGCAGGTGCAGGCACGGTAGCCAGACCAGGGTGGCGAGGATCAGCGCCGCGCCGACCGCGCCGGCTGGTCGGATACCGGCGCCGCTCCGGCGGTTGATGGCAGGTGTGATCATGCGTTCTCCGGCGGCGGGTTGGGGGTGTCCAGCCATTCCGCCAGCCCATCCCCGATGACAGCGCATTCCCACCCGAAAGGCAAGTAGCCGGCGAAGCCCAGAACGGGCATTTCGAAAAGTTTGAACCGGCCAACGTACGGGACGTCGTAGATCCAGCGGGCCAGGCTGCCAAAGTTCCACATTTCCCAGAAGAAGCCGCAGAGCAGCCCAGCCATGGCTAGGGCATAGAGGCGGCGCCAGTCGCCGCGCGCCAGATCCGCGAAGATCGTCGGACGGCCCTGCAGCGTCCGGAGCGCGGTGAGCAGGATCAGCGGCGCAAGCCAGAGCAGGGGGAACAGGACGTCGGGCCAGACGCCGATGCCCAGCAGCCCTACACCGGCGCCGATGAGCAGCCCGCAGGCGACCGGTCGCGGGTGCGTCGGCGGGCGCACGACCACGAAGCGGTCGAGCCCGGCGGTGCTGGCCGGGTGCGCGGCGAGCCATTCGGCGGTGCCGAGCACGGCGGGCAGGACGGTGGCGAAGGGCAGGGTGGCGAAAAAGAAATACTGCAGCGGCGTCAGCGCGCTGATGCCGGCGTAATACCAGTTCTGGACGAAGCGGTTGAGGAATTCAAAGAACCACCAGAACGCCGCGCTGACCGGGAAGAGCAGCAGGAAGAAGCGCGGCCGGTCGCGCAACATGCAGCGGCCGGTGCGGCGATACGCCAGCGCGTTGACGACAAGGATGTAGCTCAGCCAGAGGGGCGTGAACGTGTGCCGCTGCCACGGCTGGAACCAGGCCCAGCGCGTCCATGCCAGCACCCACGCGGCCAGGCCCAGTGTCAGGCCCAGCCAGCCCCACCACGGGAAAGCGCGCGCCGGCGGCGCCGCCGGCCGTTGTTTGCGGCTGCGGATCACGCGATCATCGAAGAGCAGGATGGCCGCCAGTAGCAGCGCCGCCAGCAGGATGAATACCGGCCATGAAAAATCGGCGTGCTCCACGTGCCGGGTCAGCGGCGGAAATTCGAGATAGTCCGCCAGCGGCTGGCCCGCCAGCCGGACGCCCAGCAACGGCAGTCCGATCAGCAGGCTCAACAGAAGTCCGACCGGCAACAGGCGCGCCCATGGATTAGTCGTTGTCACAACCGCCGGCATATTCCCAGCTTGACCGGCGCGGCTCAAGCCTTAAGGATGTCCCCATGGACTGGCTGCAGGAGACGCCGCAGGGTGTGAAGCTGTCGCTGCGCATCGCGCCGCGCGCGGCGCGCGACGCGGTCCAGGGCGTGCTCGGTGACGCGCTGAAAATCCGGCTCACTGCGCCGCCCGTGGAAGGGCAGGCGAACGCGGCCCTGCTGCGGTTCCTCAGCGACCGGTTGGAACTCCCGGCCAGCCAGGTGTATCTGTTGTCGGGCCTGACCGGGCGCAGCAAACGGGTGCTGATCCGGGGCCTGTCCGCCGCGGAGATTTGCGAAAGACTGCTTGCTGATTGCAAATAGGGGATAATCACAGAACAAATAGACGACGGAAGGCGGGAACGTCAAATTATGTGGGCGGGGCTTCCAGCCCCGCGTACCCAACAGAAGCTCAATCGCGGGGCTGTCCTCCGCAGGAGGACGCCCACGAAAGAAGAGGCAGTCTTCCTCTGCGTCTTGCGCTTTATCTTCGTGCCTTTGCGTTAAAATCCTACGGAGCCTAGACCAGTTTGAGCAACGCGTCGCGCTGGGCCATGGTTGCTTGGTAGCCGGCCTCCATCGCCGCGGCGGCGCGATGGAACTCCATGAAGCCGATGCGGCTGAGGTCCGGCCGGATGAGGATTTCCGGCGGCTCCAGCTTCAGCCGCATTTCCGTGATCTGGGCTTCCATGATGCGGACGGAATGGCCGATGATGTCGAAGATCGTCGGCTGCCGGCGGAAATCCGTCCACTGCCGCATCGCGGTCCGCCGCTTCTGATCCAGCCGTGCCACTTGCGCGTTGACTTTCTGCACCAAGGTTGGCGGAGCCCAGTGTCCATACGGCTTCCAGCGCATGGGCTCCGGCTCCGCGACGGCCTGGGGGCCCGCTTTTCCGCGCTCGCCAGCCAGCGGATGGAGGTTAAGGTCCACGGCGATCACCGCGTCCACGCCCATGGCGCGCACCACGCTGATCGGCAGGGGATTGACCAGTCCGCCGTCCGCCAGCAGGGCCTCCGCGCGCGGCACCGGCGTGAACATGCCGGGGATGGCGATGCTGGCGCGGATGGCTTCGATCAGGTCGCCATCGGCCAGGACGACTTCGCGACCGGTGAGCAGATCCGTGGCCACCGCGCTGAATGGCAGAGCCAACGCTTCGATGGCGGTTATTTCCACGTGCTTACGGACGAAAGCAACAATCTTCTTGCCGTCCACCAAGCCGGCGCGGAGCCACGAGGGCTCTACGAAGAAATACAGCGCCTGCTTCCAGTCCAGTTGCAGCGCCAGGGCCGTCAGCGCAGACAGCCGGCTGGCGGCAAAGAAGCCGCCCACCAGCGCGCCCATGCTCGTGCCGGCGACGGCGTGGACGGGCACGCCCAACTCCGCCAGCGCCTGCAGGACGCCGATATGCGCCCAGCCGCGCGCCGCACCGCCGCCCAGGGCCAAGCCGATTTTACGTGGTGTGGTCATCTTATTAATACAGGCCAGTTATTGAATTCTTGAAAGGGCCACGCCTTGTCGTGGCCGTTAGCCTGACCGGAACCGCTCCAGTACAATCCTTTATCCGCCCGGCCATCTTATGGTGCGGACTGCAGCGCCAGCGCGGCTCCGCCGAGCGCGCCGGCATCGTTGCCCAGCTTGGCCGGCAGCACCTTGATCAGCCGGGCGAAATACGGGCTCAGCCGCGCGCGCAGATGCCGCCGCAGCGGCGTGAACAGGATGGTGCCGCTCTGTGCCACGCCGCCACCGATGATGAACGCCTCCGGTTGGAGCAGGTAGGTCACCGAAGCCAGCGCGGTGGCGAGGCAGTCGGCGACGTAGTCGAAAATCTCCAGCGACAACTGGTCGCCTTGCTTGGCCGCGCGCGCAATCAGTTCCGGCGTGAGCTGGCTGCGGTCGCCGTCGCAGAGCTGCAGCAGCATGGTGGTCCGCCCTGTCGCGAGCTGTTCCATCGTGTAGTCCACAATCCGCCGGTTGCCGATGTACTGTTCCAGTCCGCCACGGCCCTGCGGCGACACGATGCCGTTGCGTTCGATCGAGATGTGGCCCAGTTCGCCGGCCATGGAGAAGGCGCCGCGGTACAGCTTGCCGTCCAGCACCAGGCCGCCGCCGACACCCGTGCCGAGCGTCAGAAACACGGCCTGCCGCAGGTTTTTCCCGCCGCCGAACGCGACTTCGCCCAGGGCCATCAGGTTGGCATCGTTGTCCACAAAGATGGGGAGTTTCAGGCGCCGCTGCAGTTTGGCGGCTAAGGGCACGGCGGTCCAACCGGGCACATTGGTCAGGTTATGAATGAAGCCGCGGTCAAAATCCACGAAGCCGGGCACGCCCACCCCGACGCCGGCCAGCGCTGACGGGCGCAGGCCGCGTTTTTGCAGCATGCGGTCGGTCGCCGCGGCGACGGCCTCGATCCAAGCCGGCTGCGTCGCCGCCTGGCGGGTGGCGAATTGCTCGCGTTCCACCAACTGGCCTTGGTGGGTGACCAGCGCCATCTTGACGAAGGTGCCCCCAAAATCCACGCCAATGGCGTACTGCTTTCTATTCTTCTGCATGCGCGCTCCTTGTTAAGCAGTTCAGACGCTGCCCCATTCATAGCGCATAAAGGCGCACTTTGCAAAGCGGCAAAAACCGACTTCCAACGGCAGGAGTGGGGCGCAGAACGAGGCTCGGTCAGCAGGGCCCCCTCCACAGGCGCACCTAACATTAGATGTTCCGGCCGGAACGTCTAGTGTTAGGTCGCGCTGTGGGCGAAACCTGCGAAATAGATTGAAAACAAAGCGAATATTTGACGCCGCGCTCCACCGCCGTCCGGCCGACCTAACAATAAAGCATCCGGCCGGAACATCTAGTGTTAGGTCGGGTGGCCGAACAGATGCTCCGCGTTGCGCGTGGTTTGCGCCGCGATGCGCTCCACCGGTTCGCCCCGCACGGCGGCCAGGGCGCGAACCACCTCGACGACAAAGGCCGGCTCGTTCCGCCGGCCGCGGTGCGGCACGGGCGCGAGATAGGGCGCGTCGGTCTCCACCAGCAGCCGGTCTGCCGGCACCAACCGCGCCGCGGCGCGGTTGGAGTCCGCATTGCGAAAGGTCAGGATACCGCTGAAGCTCACCAGCAGGCCGCCCGCCAGCACGCGGCGCGCGAATGCCTCGCCGCCGGTGAAGCAGTGCAGCACGCCGAGCCGCGCCGGGTCGCCGGCCCAGGCGGCCGCATGTTCCTGGAGCATGGCGAGGGTGTCGTCCTCCGCCTCGCGGCTGTGCACTACCACCGGCAGCCGCCGGTCGCGCGCCAGCGCGAGCATGCGGGCGAAGAGCGCCCGCTGCGCCGCGGCGGTCTCCGGGCTGTAATGATAGTCCAGCCCGCATTCGCCGATGGCCGCCACGCCGGGACGGGTGGCCTGCAGCGCGAGCCGATCGAAATCCGGGGCCTGATCGGCCAGGTAGCGGTCGAAGCCGACCGCCGCCCGGATGCGTTCAGGCTGTGCGGCGGCCAATTCCAGGGCCAGGTCGTTGCCGGCCTCCGTGCCGCCGATGGCGATCATGCGCCCGACGCCCGCGGCCGCGGCCCGGTCCAGCACGGCTGTAAGATCGCCCGTCTTCTGGAAGTCGTCGAAGTGTACGTGCGTGTCCACCAGTGACATGGGCGAATCCATAACCTTTCCCTTCCCCGAATTGCTCGCAGCGAAATAAGTTCTTGCAACGGTCGGAGCGGAATCGGTGACGATTCCGGCCTGCCCTGCGAAGCCGTGGCGGAGCAGGGCCGGAACGCTTACGCGTTCCCCTCCAGATCAATTATCGGCATGCTGATTGATCAAAGTGCAGTGTAAGCCGACGGTGTGAAGGTCATTCCTCCGCTGGCTTAGTCTTCTGTTTTTCTAGGTAGCGTGCGCGGGCCTTGTCGAATTCGTCGGAGGCGAAAAGGAGATCGGTTTCTGGTTTGTATCGGTCTTCGCGATTCGCCCAGTCGTACTGCCCGCCATCGTCCTTTTGGTCGGGTCCGATGCTGTAGATCACCCAACGGTTCTGCTCCACGCGGTAACGGAACGTCTGGCCGTCCTTGGCAAACGGATCGGCGGGCAGTTTCGGTAGATAGGCCGGTACGAGTTCCTCCAGCGTTTTCGGCAACTGCCCGCCGTGTTCCTCCCGGAAAGCGCAGACGGCGAGAAAAAGCTGCGTGCCGCGCAGAGTGGCGAGGTAAGCATGGTATCTGGTCCTATTTTCGGCCACACCGGGCACCATGACGGTGGCGAGGGTCCGTCCGATAATATCGCCGGCCGCAAGCCAGTGCAGTTTGGATTCATCCTCCAGAAAAGTGTTCACCTCCGCGAGATACTTTTGCTCGCCTGGAGGTCCATCCGCGAAGGCAATCAGGTGTGAGTAAAGGTCCTCAAAATGATGCCGCATTATTTCTGTAGAACTCAACGCCATCTGCCATTTGCTCATGCCCAGCATTTCCCGCTCTCTAACCATGCTGTTTGTCTCGCTGTCGGGCATGTGCCGCCAGAGATCCTCGATCGTTCCGCGTGCAAAAACCCATTCATACCGCATGGTTTCGGAGAAAGGCTCCAAGTGCTCTTCCGTGGTCTGGAAGAATTGTCCGGCATCACGCAGGAAATTCGCCGGCGGGTGGGTCGTCAGCGCGATGCGGCGTGTTGCCCAACACGTCTGTGAGCCGCTGACCAAATTAACCAAGCTGTTGATCAGTGGTCCCCCGCGGCTAACCTGGTCGCCAAGGCACAGCGCTATTCGCAGATCGGCCAATGCCCGCGGCCACTCCTGACGTGCCCCCGATTGTTCCGCACACAGTGTGAGCATCTTCGCTGCCGATATAACCGGCCTGATGTAAGGCGTCAATTGGTTCACCGAGAGTATGGTGGCCACCTGGCAATTGGTCAGAGCTGCCGCCTGGCGGCAGAGTTCCAGCGGCGCCGCATTGCTGGCGAACCAGGCATCCATTATCGGCTGGGCCTTCGGCTCATAGCCGCAGGCTTTGAGTTGTTCCCACTCCTTGGGTAGGCGCAGGGAATTGGTCCATGCGGCCAGTTGGCGGATATAATAGTAGGCATTGTCCGGTTGGACGTCGGCCTCGCGCAGGGTGGGGCGGGCGGGCTCGAGGCGGACGCCCGGCAGGCGTGCCGGCCAGGACGGTGCGGTGCGACGGACATGACCGAGGAATAGGCTCAATCCGGCCGCGCCCAGCACCAATAAGCCCAACACGGAAAGGCAGCCAATCTTAAAGAAATGTTTCAAGAGGCCTCTTCAGAACGTGCTCGCCCAGCGGTTGCCGCGGAAGGACGGCTTGAGCCAGGCGGGCAGCAATCCGGCCAGCACCCGCGGTTCGAGGCCGGAGCGGCCGAGAGTTTTCAGCGGATGCCAGACAAACTCCAGCGCGTCCTCCCGCGAGGCGGGCGGCCGGTCGAGCCGAGGCTTGGAGAGCCGGAAGGCAAAGACCAGATTGATTTCCACGACGCGCTGGTTCTGGTCGTCGAAGGCATGCTGCACGACGCCCAGAAAGCGTCCAACGGTGCAGATCTGTCCGAGTTCCTCGCGGATTTCGCGGCGGAGCGCCTGCGGCGCGCGCTCCTCGCCTTCGAGGTGCCCGCCGGGAAGATAAACGTTGCCCTTGTGCCGGTTGCGGCAGAGCAGCAGGCGCCCGTGGTGCAGACAGACGCCACGCGCCAACAGTTCCATGGCGGATGCGGGTTGGATGGGGACGGACGAGGAGGATGGTTTCATGTCTCTGCCTTACGCGGGGCAGGGATGCCCCGCCCACATGAATCTCGTTTGAATGTGGGCGAGGGGGGGGCTTTGAAACCGGACACGGGGCAGGGATCCCGCCCACATGCGTCTGGATGGAATGTGGGCGAGGGGGGACTTGAACCCCCACGGCTTGCGCCACAAGATCCTAAGTCTTGCGTGTCTGCCATTCCACCACTCGCCCGAAAAACCGCACCGCCCCCTGCCGAGTCGGCGGGGTCAGACGGCGTTCAAGTAAGCGGCCGCTGAAGATGCGGCGCCGACGGCTGGCGCGGTGCACGGCGCAGGAGCGTCAGGCGTCTCTTACTTCGCCTGCGCGGCCCTGATTCTGGCCCAGCGGGCCTTGGCCGCCGCGATAATCGCCTTGCGACCGGCCGCGCTGAGTCGGCGTTTTTTGACGGGCGCCGCAGCTTTAGCCCCTTTTTGGGCGCGTAGCTTGGCCCAGCGCGCGCGGGCGGCGGCCGCGATGGCCTTGCGTCCGGCCACGGACATTTTGCGTTTCTTGGCGGGCGCGGGCGGCGCAACTTTAGCCCCTTTTTTAGCGCGCAGCTTGGCCCAGCGCGCACGGGCGGCGGCCCCAATGGCCCGGCGTCCGGCCGCGGACATCTTGCGCTTCTTGGCCCGCGGGGCCTTTTTCGTCACGACCTCCGACAATTGCGCAAGAACGCTGAGGGCTTTATCCAACTTCCCGGCTTCCGCCCGCAGGCTCTTGAGCTGCTCATGGACAGCATGCTGGCGCTGCTTTAGTGCTTTAACGGCGTTGTCTATCATGGTTCTTTCCTTTCACTCCTTGGCTGGCTGTGTGCTTCGTATCCTTGACTAATTTCGCAGTAAGTATAGAAAGAGATGATATGAATGCAAGTAAATATTTGTGAACAGGGAAAATTGGTTAACCGGCGGGGGTGGTTGGTTGGCAGGGCCAGCAGTCAGTCGGCGGCAGAAAAATATTTTGAACGCGGCCGGCGCCGGCCGGTCCAATCTAATTCCGCGCGCCACATGGAGCATGGCACGAGTCAGGGAAGGGAGACACATGACATGATACAGGTGAAGAAACTGTGGAAACGCTTCGGCCGCCGGGAGGCGGTGCGCGGCATTTCGTTCGAGGTCAGGAAAGGCGAGGTGCTGGGTTTCCTGGGCCCCAACGGAGCCGGCAAGAGCACCACGATGCGCATGATCACGGGCTTCCTGACGCCCACCTCCGGCACGGCCGTGGTGGACGGATTCGACGTGACGACCGATCCCGTCCCGGTGCGCCAGCGGCTGGGTTATCTGCCCGAGAACGCGCCGGTCTATGGCGACATGTCGGTGCGGAACTTCCTGCGTTTCATCGCCGAGATGCGCGGGTACACCGGGGCCGGGCGCGATGCGCGCGCGGACGCGGCGATCCAGAAATGTTTTCTCGGCAACGTGAGTCACCAGACGATCGACACCCTCTCGCGCGGCTATCGCCAGCGGGTCTGCTTTGCGCAGGCCATCCTGCACGATCCGCCGGCCCTGATCATGGACGAGCCTACCGAGGGACTGGATCCCAATCAGAAGCACGTCGTGCGGAACATGATCCGGCAGATGGGTTCAGAGAAGGTCATCATCCTGTCCACGCACATTCTGGAGGAGGTGGAGGCCATCTGCTCGCGCGTGATCATCATCAGCGACGGTGTGTTGGTGGCCGACTGCACGCCGGCCGAATTGAAGCGGCGCAGCCCGACGGGACGGCTGGATGACGTGTTCCGCCAACTCACCGTGACCGAGGACGTATCCGAGCTGAGCCGGAAGGAGGTGGCCTGATGGAAGCGCTGCATACTATCTGGACGGTGGCCAAGCGGGAGTGGCGGTCTTACTTCGACTCGCCGGTGGCCTATGTGTTCCTGGTCATCTTCCTGGGCCTCGCTGGCTTTTTCACCTTTTCCGTCAGCCAGTTCTACGAAGCCGGGCGCGCGGATCTGCGCGGTTTCTTCGTGTGGCATCCCTGGCTCTACCTCGTGCTCGTGCCCGCCGTGGCCATGCGGCTGTGGGCCGAGGAGCGCCGCTCCGGGACGCTGGAGCTGCTGTTGACCCTGCCGGTGACGCCGCTGCAGGCGATCCTGGGGAAATTCCTCGCCGCCTGGGGTTTCATCATCCTGGCGCTGGCGCTGACGTTCCCGATGCCGGCGACGGCCCTCTATCTCGGCCGGCCGGACGCCGGCGTGATCTGCAGCGGCTACCTGGGCAGCGTGCTGCTGGCCGGCGCTTATCTTGCGCTGGGCATGATGACCAGCGCGCTGACGCGCAACCAGGTGGTCAGTTTCATCCTGGCGGTCGTCGGCGGGCTGTTCCTGATCCTGGCCGGGTTCCCGCCTGTGACCGACCTGCTCGTCCGGTGGGCGCCCGCCTGGCTGGTGGAGAGCGTGGCGGCGTTCAGCTTCATGACGCACTTTGAAAGCTTGCAGCGCGGCATTCTGGACCTGCGCGACTTTTTCTATTTCTTCAGTGTCATGGCCTTCATGATCTTCTGCACGCAAGCCGTGCTGCAGAGCCGGGCCGCTAAATAATCACGAGGCAATCGACCATGAAAAACCTGCTTACTACACGACGGCTTCAGGGCGCGGCTGGCGTCGCCCTCTTCCTGGGCATCCTGATTGCGGCGAACGTCCTGCTCGGTCAAGTGCGCCTGCGCAGGGATGCCACCCAGGACCGGCTCTATACCCTGTCTGACGGCACGGCGCGGCTGCTGCACAAGCTCGACCGCCCGGTGACGCTGAAGTTCTACTATGCCCGCAGCGCCGCCAACCTGCCGCCGCCCCTTAAAAACTACGGCGATCGCGTGGCGGATCTGCTGAAGGAGTTTGTCGCCCTGGGTAAGGGCCGGGTGGAACTGGAAACCTACGATCCCAAGCCCGACTCCGATGCCGAGGAGTCCGCCCAACGCTACGGGATCGTGGGGCAGGGCGCGGACCCGTTGTCGGAGGAAGGCCGGATCTATCTCGGGTTGGCGGTGGTGGCTGGCGCCAAGGAGGAAGTGCTGCCGTTCCTCTCGCCGGTCAATGAGGACCAGCTCGAGTACCAGATCACCCGCGCCATCTATGAGACCACGCGGGAACGGAAACCGCGCCTGGGCTTGTTGACGCCGCTGCCTGTCATGGGCGGCCAGCCGCCCATGAACTTCGGCATGCCCCAGCAGCAGCCGCAGCCGCCGTGGTATTTCATGGAAGAGCTGAAAGGCCTGTACGAGATCGTGACCATCGGCCGCGAGGCGACGGAGATCCCCGCGGATCTGAATGCCCTGCTGGTCATCCATCCGCAGCAGCTCGGCGACGCTTTGCCGTATGCGCTCGATCAGTACGTGCTGCGTGGGGGACGCCTGCTGGCGTTCATGGACCCACAGTGCCTGATCGCGTCGCAGGGCGGCAATCCGATGATGATGGCTGGCGGCAGCGGCTCGGATCTGAATACCCTGACCAAGGCCTGGGGGTTGGAGCTCAAGCCCGGCAAGGTGCTGAGCGATCCCTACCTGGCCACGCGCGGTTCATTCCGCCGCGGACAGGCGCCGGAAAGCAACCCCACGTGGCTGACCTTGCGCGCCGAAAATATCAACTCCAACGACGTGACCACCAGTTCCTTGCGCGACCTGCTGCTGCCCTGCGCCGGCGGCTTTACCGGGCAGCCCGCGGCGGGCCTGACCATGACCGCGCTGCTGCAGCCGACCGCGTCGGCTGGTTTCGTGGACGCCATGGCGGCCGGCCTTGGCTCCGACGCCGCGCTGAACACCGTGGAGCGCAGCAGCCCGCCGCCGCTCCTGGCCCTGCGTTTGCAGGGAAAATTCAAAACGGCTTTCCCGGCCGGCAATCCGGCCGTGACCAACCAGCTCTCGCAGACCGCCTCACTCAAGGAAAGCACTACGAACGGCACCGTTGTCCTGGTGGCCGACGTGGATATGCTCCATGACGCCTTTTGCCTGGCGCGCGGCGAGGTTTTCGGCCAGCCCGTGTACCAGATGCGCAATCACAACCTGAGCTTTTTATTCAACATGCTCGAGCAACTCACCGGCAGCCAGGACCTGATCGGCCTGCGCAGCCGCAGTTCCTACGAGCGGCCGTTCAACCGGGTAATCGCGCTGGAAAGCCGCGCGGCCGAGCAGTGGCGCGCCGAGGAAAAACGCCTCAACGATGTCTTGCAGGACGCCCAGCGCCGGCTCAGCGAGTTGCAGCGGACCAAGGACCCGTCGCAGCAGGTCATTCTGTCCGCCGAGCAGAAGAGCGAAATCGAGAAGTTCCGCCAGGAAACCGTGCGCACGCGCCAGCAACTGAAAGAGGTGCGCAAGAGCCTGCGCCGGGACGTCGAGCAGTTGGGCCTGCGCTGCAAGATCATCAACCTGGCGGGCATGCCGCTGTTGGTGATCCTGTTCGGCGTGGCGCGGGCGGTCAGACGGAGGAGGACCTGAGATGAAAGCGCGTACGTTACTTGGGCTGACCGTTGTGCTGGCGGTGCTGGTGTTGACGGCCGTGATGCAACACCGTCCACCGTCGCGACCCGCAACCGCCGGCGGTGTCCAGGTGGGACGCACGCTTTTCCCGTCCTTGGACGTTAATGCCGTGGCCGGATTTGAGCTGCGGGACGGGACAAACACCGTGCGCCTGGCCAGGCAGGACGGCCGGTGGGTGGTGGCCACGCGGTGGAACCATCCCGCGGATTTTGAGAAGCTTGCCGACAACCTGCGCACGCTGGCCAATCTCAAGGCGGGCGAAGTGCTGGCCGGCGGCGACCAGTATCTCAAGGACGTCGGCCTGCTGGCGACGTCTAACAAGGCGCCGTTGCAGGTCCGCCTGACCGATGCCGCCGGCAAGGAATTGGCCGCGCTGACCGTGGGCTTGGCCCGCCTGCGGGGGCAGAACTCCGAATTTGGCGGCTACCCGGACGGTTGCTATGTACGCGCCGGTTCCGGGCCGGTGGTGTTGGTGAAGGAGAACTTGTCCGATTGGCCGCGCCAATCCTTTGCCTGGGTGAAGGCCCGATTACTGGAGATCACCCGGGACGAAGTGTTGCAGCTCAAAGGTTCCGTTTCCAATCAAACGTGGATGCTGGCTTATTCCAACAGCCTGTTCAAACTGGAAGGTATCAGCACCAATGAGGAGTTGAACACCGAGATGACGGAATCTCTCGCCGGCGCGCTCGCATGGCTCGACGCCGCCGGCGTGGCCGATCCCGCCCGCCAGGAGGCCGCGTTGGGCCTCGGGCAGCCGCCGACGCTGGAAGTGACGACCAGGTCCGGCTTGAACTACACCCTTAAGGCGGGCACCAATGCCCCGGCTGGCCGCTATGTGCGCTTGGCGGTGTCATACCTGCAGCCGGGGGCGCCGACGAATTTTGTTACCGCCCTGGCTGCCGCCACCAATGCCGCCGCCTCCAACCAGGTGGCCACGCTGAAGAAGGAATACGAGGCCAAGGTTGTGGCGGATACCAAGAAGGCGCAGGAGAAAAACGCCCTGTTCAGCCACTTCACGTATATCGTGTCGGATGACTCGTGCCGCAAGCTGCTGCCGGCGCGCAGCGAGTTGGCGAAGCTCCGTCCGCCGCCCCCGCCGGTGACGAACACGGTTTCGACCGCGACGAACGACGTCAGTCCCGCGAGCCCGGCGACCCCGGAGACGTCCGAAAAGTAATCAACTTTGAGTTGTCTTCACGGGCGAGAAGAGATCACTTCAGCGCATGCATGTCCTGCCGCCAGCCGACGCGGTCCTGCGCGTCTTCGTGGCCGTGCCCATTCCGGAAGAGGTGCGCGCGGCGTTGGCGCAGGAAGTGGCGCGGCTGCAACACAGCGGCGCGCGGGTCGGCTGGGTGGCGCCGGCGAATCTCCACGTGACCCTATTGTTCCTCGGCGACGTCTTCGGGGCCCAAATCCCCGACTTGGCCGCGGCCCTGGACGCGGTGGCGTCCGCGCATCCCCCGTTCACGCTGCGCGCGGCGGGACTGGGTTATTTCGGCTCACCGCCGGCGCCCCGGGTTTTATGGGCAGGACTGAGCGGTCCGGTGCACCAGTTGGCCGCGCTGTACGATGACCTCGACGTTCGGGTGCACGCGCTGGGGCTGCGCACGGAGGAGCGCCCCTTTCATCCACATGTGACGCTGGGCCGGGTGCGGCCCGGGCGACGCGCCGATCTATCCGCCCTGGCCAAGGCGCTGGAACAGGCTGACCGCGCGCCCTATGGTTTTGTTCCCGTCGATCAAATTGACCTGATGCAGAGTCATCTTGAATCGCAAGGCGTGCGTTACACCCCGCTGCACGCAGCCAATTTGTCCGGTGGTTCGTAAAGTAGGGCGTCCTTCAGTCTTGGGCTCCTTCCTATAGGGGAAGGACTTTCAGCTTCGGTTTTCAGCCCTGCTTTCAGCCTCAAGACTAACCCGGCCAGTTATCCTGCGTGGAACAGTTGAACTGCTCCGCGTAGCGCTCTCAGGGCCGGCTCACTTTCAACCGCATAAATCGGCTCGTGGCGTTGGTGACCGGCATTTGGTCGCGGGCGGTGATGGTCTGGTTCGTCAAGCCGTCCACCACCTGCCAGAATTGATCCACGTCGCCGGTGGCGGAACTCCATCCGCCGGTCAGCGAGCCGGTCACTTCGACGACACAGGTGATATCAGTGGCGGCTTTCGCCTTGGGGTAGGTGAACGTCAGGAATCCGTTCAGGATGCCGCCGGTCAGCATCCCGTTTGTGTTGGCAACGAGCGGGTCGAGACCGAGGGCGTATTCGAGAAGATTCGGGAGGCCGTCGTGGTCAGGGTCGGCCAGGTCGCCGGCGATCAGGGGGTTGGTGGCGTTGCTGCCGAAGTGGATGAACCGCCAGTTGTCCACCGGAGTGTCCTTAATCGTGATGAGGGCGCAGCCGGGAGGGGCGATGGCGTAGGCGGTGGGGTTGTTCGCGATGGTGAATATGACGGTCTCATCGCCTTCGGCGAGGGTGTCGGGGATGGGGGCGATGGTGATGTTTGTGCTGGTGTTGCCGGCGGGGAGGAGGATGGAATTGGCGATGGTGGCGTAGTCAACCCCGTTGGAGGCGGTGCCGGAGATTTGGAGGGTGACGGTGATGGCAGCGTTGGTGTCGCCGGTGCGGGTGAGGTTGAAGAGGGCGTTGGTGGGGCCGGACTCGGAGCCGATGGGGACGGGGGCGGTGATGGCGAGGAGCGGGATGACGTTGTTGGTGCGCGGCGTGGGAGTGTACATGAAACAAATGTTGGTGCCGCCGTCGAGGTACCGGCCCTGGCTGACGTCGGTGAGTTGTGCGCCGAAGTTGAGGAAGTCAATGACGGTGCCGTCGGGCGCGAAAAGGCCGATACTCTCGCCGCCCTTGGACAGGGCGAAATTGGCATGGATGTCGGGGGTGTTGGTGGTGTTGGTGTTGTCGGCCCAGACGATGATGAAACTGTGCGGCGGGATGGTGTAGCCGGCCGGGATGACGGACTTGAAGGGCTTGTTGACGGTGTCGGTGAGGTAGTAGCCGGCGAGGTACACGGTGTCGGTGCCATAGTTGTACAGTTCGAACCAGTCGTCGTACTTGCCGCCGACCGGGTTGGCGAGGGTTTGGGTGTTGTCGGCCATCCACTCGTTGATCATCACCGTCAGCGGCACGCTGGAGCCATTGTTCGTGGCGCCGGGGGTGACGTAATAAAATTCCTGCCGGGTGAAGCTTTGGCCGTCGGGGTACGAACCGTAGGAATGGTTGGCGCCGAGACCGGAGTAATTGATGTAGTCGAGGACCTGGTATTGGCTGTTGGTGAGCCGGCTCAGGGCGAGCGCGCCGGACGTGCTCGGCAGGACGAAGCTGGTGTGCAATTCGGCGAGCGTCGAGAGATTGGTCAGGCCGTCGGCGAAGATCACTTTGAACTGACCGGGGTTGATGACCGCGTTGGACGGGAACGCCCACTGCGCGAGGTTGGTATAGGTGTTGGCGAGAAAGAGGCCGCCGAGGGCGACGGTGTTGGTGCTGGGGTTGTAGAGTTCGAGCCAGGCGGTGTGTTGGCCGGCGCTGTTGGTGATGCCGGTCAGGTTGTCGGCCTGGAGTTCATTGAGCCACAACGTCTGGAACGCCGGCAGGTTGGTCAGCGTGGCATTGGCGGCGGCGGGCGTGCCGTTGGTGGCGATGACGGACCAATTGCCCACGCGCCAGTTGTCCTGGCGCGGATCGCTCAATTGGAGCGCGGCGCCGGTGCCGTTGGCGTTTGTCGGCCACGGGGCGGTGTTTTCGTAACGGACCTTGGCGACGGTGACGTTGCCGGCCGAGTTGGTGCCGGGCTGGATGAGCGTGAGTGTTTCGCCGTTGGTTTGCAGCGTGCCATCGAAGACATCGAACACCGGGTTGGTCACGCCATACGTGTCGGCGAAGATCGTCGCATTGGCGGCCAGGACGAGGTAATTCGTCGGGCCCAGCAGTGAACCGGCGGGGAACGCGTACGACAGACCGTTGAACTGCCAGCCGGACAAATCGAAAGTGGTGTTGGTCGAGTTGTTGAACAACTCCACGTACTCGGCGCCGGCGACAGCCGGGTTGTACATGATTTCGTTGATCACGATTCGGCCGACGGGCGATGGGATCGTGCCGTTGTTCACGGCGGTCACGGTGTTGCTCGCGCCGGCCACGGGCTGGCCGTTCATGTCCACGCCGACCACACTCAACACGTTGCTGCCGGCGGCCAGCACTACGCTGGCCGTCCAGTCGGTCAGGTCGGTCCAGACGACCGGCCAGGCGATACCGTCAAACAACACCGTTTTCACACCGACCGGCGCCGTGCCGCTGATGATGGCGACGTCATTGGTGACGGGCACGGTCGGGCTGACGACGAAGCTGGTGTTGGCGTTCAGGGCGTTCAGTTGCGCCGCGATGCTGTCGTGGGCCTGCGCCAACCAGTTCTTGATCCCGCTCGGACTGGTCACGTTTTGGCCGTTGGCGCCAAAGGCCTTGTACTTGGCATCGAGCAACGGTCCGCTGTTGGCCACGTTGAGCGGGCCGTTGACGAGTTCCTGCAGCGCGCGGCAATACATCCGGCGGAACGCCGGTTCCTGGTAAATGGCATCCACCCCGCCGGTGCTGAACAGGTTTTCGCCCGGTCCCCACGAGCCGTTGCCGAGCACGATGTTGAAGTCCCACATCAACAGCGAATACTTGGTGCCGAGCGCGCCGATGTACCCGTAGAGGTTCTGGCCGTTGGCCACCCCGAAACAGTCCCAGTTGCCTGCGGCGTGGTTGGCGGCGAGCACGCGCATCCAGTTCTCCATGTCGGCGAGGTTCTGCAGGTTGGCAACATAGTTGGGCGTGCCGGCGGTGTTGTTGGCGTCCACCAGCGCGAAGACGGGGTTGAAATTGCTCATCGAATCCGGCGTGCGGCGCACCTCGAAGTTGTACCGGTACCGCGCCGTTTTCTCCATGCCGCCGGTGGTCGTGTACTTCTGGAGCGTACACCAGCCATCGTTATCGAACCCGATCCAATTCCCCGAGGGGACCGGGGCAAATTCGAACCACGGCTGCATTTTGTAGAGCCAGCCGTCCTTATCGTCAGGCCAGTGTTCCGCGACCACGTCGGCATCGGGACACTGCGCGTCTTCCATCAACGTACCGCGGCGGTTACCGTTGACGTACACGGCGACATAGCGGCGGTTGAGCCACGGCACGCCCAACGCGCGCAGGAACAGGTTCGCGGTTTGCTCGCGCTGGATGGTGCCGTCGTCACCTGCGCCGTTGCCGGGCTGATGGAGTTTGTTGAACGAAGTTGCGCCGAGGAACTGGTCGTCGTCGGGGAACGTCCATTTATAATGACAGAGATTGCCGGCCGGCGTGTCGAAGTCCTGATGGTACGGGCTGCCGGCGAACCGGCCCTGCATGTTGTAGATGACCCGGTTGCCGTTGACCATCGTGCCGTCGTGTTCTTCGTTGCTCAGGTCCGATAAGCTGCTCCACCGGTTCACGTTGGTCTGTGTGAGCCACAGATGATACACACCGAAACTGCTGTTGGGATTGCTGTCGCCGAACATCACCACGCCTTCGGGCGCTGGTGCGTTGTCGTTGCGCAACGCCGGGAACCGCGTCGCCGCTCCCAAGTTGTCCGTCGCGGCCAGGTAGAACGCGGCGATCGTGTTGGCCGCCTGCCCCGGAATCGTGCCGCTGTACACGCCATCGCCCGCCAGCGCATCGCCGCCGGTGCCGTTGTCCGTCATGGTCACGGCGGTGTAGTTCGTGGCCGGGTCAAGGCGATAATACAACGTGAAATTCTTCAAGCCGTTCGGATCGTGGGCGCGCGCCGTCACGACGACCGCCTGGCTGGCAGCCGGCACGGTCGGCGTGTGCGTGACTTCGTAGATCGCCGGACCGGCATTGGCGACCAGGCGGCTGTTCGGCAGGCCGGGCGTGCCCAGGTTGGTGGGAACGGGCAGCCGGCCGGTGGCTTCGAGCCAGTTGCCATTAAGGCGCAGCAATGCTTCCGGCCAGCCGTGCAGCCAGCGCGTCTTGAACCGCAGCGTGGCGGTTTGGCCGGAGGCGAGCGTGTTGTTGGCCAGCGCCAACTCGCAGGAATTGACGCCGGTCCAGAGCCGGCTGCTGCAGCGGATGTGCAGGGAATGACCGCTGGAGTAACCGGTGTTCTCCAGGCTCGATCGCGACATACAGCCTTGAAACGTCCAGTTGGCCGTGCCGCTCTCGAAGTCGGAATTGAGAACCAGATTCACCCCGTTGGTCCCGGCGCGGACCTCGAGGTTGTCCACGAGGCATTCGCCAACGTCGAGCAGGCCGAGTTGGGCGTAATCAATGAACGAATCGTAGTTCGCGCCGTTGTCGAGGACGGCGGTGATTTCGATGTTGGTCCAGACGGATTTGGCCGTCTCATCGCTGTCGGCCCAGTTGGCGGCGAGCCGGTTGTTGCTGTTGGGATCAATCAACTCCAGGCTGCTGCCGCCGCCGGCGGCCCACTGCGGCCAGCGGCCACCGGTGCCGTAGCTGACTTCGTTGACGGTGATGTTCATCACGAGATTCGTCACGCCGTTGGTTGCGATGTCGTACTGCGGCATCGTCAGCGCGACGCGCTCGCCGTTGTGGCTCAGCTTGCCGCTGAAGTCGCCGAGGCAGTTCGCCGTGGTCAGATTGGAGTAATGCGACCGCAACTGCGCCGCGTTGCGGGCCACGACGAGATAGCCGTTCGAGGCCAGCAGGGTCGCAGCCGGGAACGTGAAACTGATGCCGTCGCTGAGCGTCCAGCCGCTCAAGTCCACCGTGTTGGTGCCGCGGTTGTAGAGTTCGATGAACTGGTCGTCGTCATCGCCGCTGATGGGTTTGTACATCAACTCGTTGATCACCACATTGCTGACGCGGATGGCGGCGTTCGACGCGCCCGGCGTTTTCGCGCTCAACCGGTAGAACGGGCTCGCGCCATCCGGCCAGCGGCCCATGGGCACGCCATTTTCCTGGCCGTCGAAGGCGACCGCGTCCAGCACCCGCGATTGGTCGGGGTTCTTGAAATAAATCGTTTCGCCGGTCTTGTTGAGATTGAAATTCATGTTCGTCGAGCTGTAATACACGAAGCCGCGCGGCGGAATGATCGTGCCCGACGGGAGGACGAATTTATTCGTCGTCGGATCGTCGGTCAGGATGCAACTCGAAAGATCCACCGACTGGGTGCTGTGGTTGTACAGCTCGATGTAATCGCAGTCCGGCGGGTCGGTGTGGGCGAGGAACTCGTTGATGACGACGTTGCGCAGCGGACTGGGCCGGTAGGCTTCCGGTTGGCCGGGCGAACCGCCGACGGTGTCGCTGATGTCCCAGGCGCGCGGGTCGCCTTCGCCGTAGGTCGGATACGCCAGGACGATCGAATGGCCGGTGCCGTCGGCGCCCGCGGGCCATGGGCCGGCGTTGGCGTACGGGACGGTGAGCAGCAGCGCGTTGTGTTCGTCGAACAACTGGAGCGTGCCGGTCTTCTTCAAGCTGCCGGTGTACGGACCGACGACGTTGTTGATGCCGTAAACGCTTTGGATGCCGGTCGGCGAGGCGGCGATGACGAGGAACGCGCCGCCGCCCAGAGTGGTGCCGGCCGGGAACGTATACGTGAGGTTGTCGGCGACGAGCCGGTAGTTGCTGATGTCGTGGAACCACGGGTTGGTGTTGTAAATTTCGACGAACTCGACATTGTTGCCGTCGGTGCGCGGCGCCGGCTTGTACATGATTTCCGAAATCACGATGGGCGTCTGGCGGCTGGACGGGCCAAGTGCGTCGTGCGGGTTGACGACGGTGCCGAGGGTGACGGCGCCCGTGTTATCGGTCATGTCGAGAAACTGGGCGGTGGTCGCCAAGCTGGCATTGTGGCTGGTCACAACGAGGCCGACGTAAATCTGGCTGGCCATCGCGATCGTGACGGTGCCGAGTGGGGTCCACGTCTGGCCATCGTAGCTGGCGTAGCCGGTAAAGACGTTGCCCACGCGTTTGAGGCGGAGCCAGCCGTTCGGGAAATTCGCCGGGAAATGGCCGCTGGTGTGGCTCGCGCTTGCCGCCGGGTCGCGATACTCGAAGAAAGTGCCATTCATCGTCGGCGTCGCGAACACCGCGGCGAACCGGCTATTGGCCGCGAGCGTTTCGCGGCCCATCAAGCCCGCCTTGGCCCAGACATCCGAATTGCCCAGCCCGGCGAGGCGGACGCTCACGTCGAAATCGCCGGTCCGCAACTGGAAGACGAAGCCGCCTTGATCCGTTGTGCCGCCCAGGGCGCTGCCGCCCGCCGTCACGTTCACGCCATTACCGGCGACGCTCATGGCGGTTGGGATGGCCGGGGCGCCGATGTCCTGCAACGCATAGGGCAACGCGACGAAGCCGACGAGCGTGTTGGTTGCGATCGTGTTCGGCGTGGAAGCGCGATCACGGATATTGTTGAGGAGCAGCCCGTAATTCGTGCCGTACGTCATGGGGGCGATGGTGAGGATGACGCTGGCATTATCCGCGCCGAGCGTGGCCATGGTGATGGCGAGGCCGTTGGTGCACACGTAGTTGGCCATATTCGTGGCGCTGGCGGCTTCGACCGTTTTGGAAAAGAGCACCTGCACGTTGGTCGTGCCGACGTTGTACGCGCGGAGCACGGTCGGCGGCGTCGTAGACGGGGGAGGCGTGCCGAACCACTTGTCCGTCAAGTAGGTCTCGACCTGCCCGCGCTCATCTTCGGTAAGTACCCGGTCGTAAATAATCACTTCGGCCTGATATTGATTGCCCGAATGGTAGACGCGGTCCTTGTTGAAGGAATCGGCTTGCAACGCGTTACCCGAGAGGACCTCCACAAGGTTGTAGCCATTATGTTGGTCAGTGGGCATCGCGAAGGGCGAGTCGCGGTCGTCAAACGGTTGAACCAGCGTTCCGTTAACATACGTCGAACCAGTATTATCTGCGGTAGTGGGATAAGTAATATGTCCATTGTCTTCATTATATCCGTTATTGTCACGGGCCCATCCGGTAAAGAGCGGACTTGTTGGATCGTCGTCGCTTGGGCGATGGAATTGATACCAGTCTTGATCCGTGAGGAGGAAGCTGCAGCCTTTGAAAACGGAGAAGACCGTGCGGATGCTGCTGTCCCGGGTGAACCCCAAGGCCGCACTGTCGCCGGCACCGCTGTTCCCGGCGAAGTAGATTGCGCCGAGACCGCTTTCCATCCCCGAGTTGGCAACGTAGGTGGGAGTGGCATTGCCGTCCGGCACCGTGGCGTTGGCGTTGTTGCCGCTGCCGTCATTCCACTGCGTAACGGGGGCATTGTCAGCCAAGCCGAGCTTTGAGGCGTCGAACCAGCGCGCATAATCGGTCACCGGGGGGCCGGGCGGCAAGACGGTGACCGTCACGGTATAGGCGTTGGTGGTGGCCCCATCGGTGACGGTGTACGTCACCGGGTTGGTGAAGTCTCGGGTGGCGCCGGAAGCCGGAACGCACGCCCCGGAAGACAGCGTGTAGGTGGGCGCGAGGTTGGTCACAACCGTCCCATTCGGCACATACAAAGTGATGGTCTTCACGCCCTGATTAATGACGCCGCTATGTCCCGGGATACCAAAGGACATGATCTGAGCCACAGGCGGATGGGGGTCATAAGGGAAGAAGACGCCTGAAGTGCCGTTGATGAGGTCCAGATCGCTGAAGTCCGAATAGGTCCCCTTCTTCCAAGCGGCGGACATGTCATAGCCGCCGCCACCCTCGTAATAGCCGATCACCAGGTGAACCGAATCCATGTTCAGCGTCACCTGACCTGTTACGGGGTTATTACCTTGAAAATTGTTGTTGTTCACAATGTATTCGCCGGCGTCGGCGAAGCTGCTATTGCCATTCAAGTCCATGTAGATTGCGGTGCCGTCATCGCTGGAGGTTCCCATGGTGTAGATGCCGTGTCCACCGGCTGCCAGCACATCAAACCAGCCCTCCCAAAGTATCGCAAAGTTATCACCACTGGGCGACCCTGGAACCCCCCAAGTACCACTGTGGTAGTCAATGTTGTCAACTTGAATGCCTGTCGCCGCGGGCGTTTGCCCCATCAAATTGGAAATGGGTGCCAGCAGGCTCTGGCTGGGGCTGAGGAAGTAGGTGCTCACGTTCAGTCCAACGAAAAAGCTGACGGTGACGGTATAGGCATTGACAGCGGCCCCATTGGTGACAGTGTAGGTCACCGGACCGGAGGAGAAGTCATGGGAGGAACCGGAAGCCGGATCGCACGTTCCGGAGGACAGCGTGTAGGTGGGCGCGAGGTTCGTCACCACCGTCCCATACGGGAAGCTCCAGGTAATGTCAGTGCCGGCAATGACGGCGAGATTGCTGGGGTAACCGAAGAGCAGAATGTTCGCATCGGGCGTCAGTGGAGGATACGTCGTGGACAGCCCGTACTTGTCGGCAAGGTACCGGCCCACTTTGTCGG
>CAIQIC010000032.1 GCA_903871765.1 uncultured Lentisphaerota bacterium | reverse complement strand
TCTGGCGTCGTCAGGTGGCTGGAGGAAGGCCTTTTGCAGCGAGGAGGCGCTGGCGGCTTCCGCCGCTTTGGCCGTGGTGGTGCCGGTTAGCAAGCCGGCGAGCAATGCGACGGCCGCCGCGAGAATCGTGATTTGTTTTACGAGTGAGTTTTTCATAAGTGTTGACGCCATTTTAAACCCCGCCGCCGCCGGGGCAACGAGGCTCAAACGTCTGACGTTTGACGCGCCGGCGAAGTTACCGGCTCCGGCCATTTCAGTCGAGAAGGAATTGGCGCGCATCTCAATTTCTTGCAGGGGAGTGTAAGCTGCGGGCATGACAACGACCTGTCTTGAATCTGCGACCTCCGGCTTGGAGTCTGGAACCTCTTCCGAACCGCTGGCGGTGCTGGCAGCCCGTGCAGCGTGCGCCCTGGAGTGTTCGCTGCAACGCCTCGTCTTGGCCAGCGATCAAAACCTGGGCCATCTCGAAGTCCAGGCCGCTCAAGACGTCCACGAACTGCTCCGCCAAACGATCGAACGCGGCGCGCAAGCCAAAGCCGACGCCATGCCGCCAACCTGTCCGGTGTGCGGACAACCCCTGAGCCGCCTCTCCACCGGCCACCCGCGCACCTTTGAATCGCGTTTTGGCTCGGTCACCGTCCAACGCACCCGTGGATATTGCAAACGCTGCCACAAGTGGCGCGTGCCCGCCGACACCGCCCTGGGTCTGGAGGAAACCGCCGGTTACTCTCCCGCCGTGCAGGACATGGCGGCGCTCCTGGTCAGCAAGATGCCTGTGGAGGAAGCCCGTGCCGTGCTCGCCCACCTCACCGGAGTCCAACTGCCCCGCGCCACCCTGGATCGCGAAGCCAAACGCCAGGGCCAACGCGCCCAGCGCCTGCGCACCGAACTGGATCAACAGGCCGCCACGGAAAAGCGACAACTCGAGCTGACGTTGGAGCCTTACCAGATGATCATTCAACTGGACGCCTGGAACATCCGCGAACGCGACGCCTGGGGAAAAAGCGCGGCGTTGCGGCGGCAGGGCCAGGAGCCTGAACGCTGGCACTGGGTTTATACCGGCACCTGCTTTCGTCTGGATCATCGCGGCCACACCGATGGCGGCCGCCCCGTCATCACGGAACGCGGTTTTGTCGCCACGCGCCAGGGCCTTGCGGAACTGCGCCAACAACTGCACGCCGAAGCCCTGCGACGCGGCCTGAGTCAGGCGGCCGGCGCGCTGGTCATTGCCGACGGGGCGGTATGGATCTGGCGGCTGGCCGACGACCGCTGGCCGCAAGCCCGCCAGCGTTTGGACTTCTACCACGCGGCGCAACACCTAGCCGCCGCAGGTCGGGCGCTCTTTGGGGAGGACAAGGACAAACTCAAAGCCTGGCTCAAGCCCCTGATCAAACAACTCAAGAATGAATCGGCGATCAAAGTGATCCACAAGCTGGAGCAAGCCCTGGCCGCGCTGGGCCCCGGGCCCGTGGCCGTCGCGGTGGCGCGGGAAGTGGACTACTTCCACGAACATCAAGAACGCATGGACTACCGGGCTGCGCAACGAGCGGGCGAACCGATTGGCAGTGGTCCGGTAGAGGCGACCTGTCGGCAGGCCCAGTGCCGCTTCAAGCGCCCCGGCCAGTTTTGGAGTCAGGCGGGCGACGAAGCTTTGTTATGCTTGGAAATGTTCTGGCGCAACGGTCGCTGGCAACTGCTCTTTCCCCACACTTCATTCAACCCTGCAAGAAATTGAGATGCGCGCGGCTAACATCCGGGGCGAATCTCCCGCTTGCCAAGCGGGCCGGCGCTTTGGTCTAATGCGGTCG
>CAIQIC010000031.1 GCA_903871765.1 uncultured Lentisphaerota bacterium | reverse complement strand
CACACCACAGAAGCAACGCCGTTCTCACATGATCTCCTGCAGCAGCCCGCCGGTTTCCTTCGCCGGGATCTCGTTATTGGCCAGCGGCGAGACGCAGACCTTCTCGCCCTGCGGCGTCGTCAGCTTGGTGGCGCCGTCAATGCCCAGCAACGCGTACATGCTGCCCAGCAGATCCCAGGGATAGATCGGGCGTTCGACCACGGTTTCGCCGCGCTCGTCCGTTTTGCCGACGACCCGACCGCCGCGGAAGCCGCCGCCCGCCACCAGCGCCGAGAACGCCTTGCCGTAGTGGCCCCGGCCGCCGTTCCACGGCGCCTCCCACATGATCCGCGGCGTGCGCCCGAACTCGCCGCTGACCCAGACGATGGTGCTGTCCAGCAGGCCGTGGTCGGCCAGGTCCTGCAGGAGGGCGGACAGCGCCCGGTCGAGCTCCAGCAGCTTGCCGCCCATGGCCTGGAAGTGCTGCTTATGCGTGTCCCAGCCGCCGTGGTTGATGGTGACGAAAGGCACGCCCTGGGCCACCAGGCGCCGGGCCAGCAGGCAGGACTGGCCGAACTTGGTGCGGCCGTACCGGTCCCGCACCTCCGGCTTTTCCGTGTCCAGCGAAAACGTCTTGCCGGCGTCGCCCAGGATCATCGCATACGCCTGCTGCTGGCAGTTCTGCGCGCTTTGCACCGCGGGATTGTTACCCTGTTCCCGGGCCAGGCTGTCCAGCGCGCCCAGCAGGACTCGGCGGTCCTGCTGGCGCTCCTCAGTCACGTTCTCGGCCACGAACCCTTCGACCACGAACGGCGTCTTGCTCGGATCGCCGCCCGTCGAGAACGGCTTGTACTTCGAGGGCAGAAAACCAGCCTCGGAAAAACGGCCCTGCGGTGTGGTCACTGTGATGTAGGGCGGCAGCAGGCCGGTATAGCCGCCGCTGAAGCCCTTGAAGTACGAGACAATGGCGCCGATGCCGGGATACACCACGCCGCCGCCGGCTTTCCGGCCGGCCTGGACCAGATAGGCGGCGGTTTCGTGGCCGTTGTTGCCGTGGGTCATGCCGCGGAGCAGCGCATACTTGTCGGCCATCTTCGCGAGCAGCGGCAGCGCCTGGCAGATTTCGATGCCGGGCACGTTGGTGGCGATCGGCTTGGTGTACGGGCCGCAGTAATCGCGGCCCGCCCCGGCCTTCGGATCGAAGGTGTCCAGGTGCGAGGGGCCGCCCCACAGCCAGACCTGGATCACGGACTTCGCCGGCTTCCGGACGGCCGCCGGCGTTGTCTGCTCCGCGCCGACGGTCCGCGGAATCAGCCGGTCGGCCAGCAGCAGGCCGGCCGCGCCGCACGCCCCGCGCGCCAGGAACGCGCGGCGGGTCAAACGGCGACTTGGATCATCAAGCGTTCTTTGCATTGCGAGCCTTTCCCATGAAGTATAAGTCAGTGGCGAGTAGTCAGGAGTCAGAAGACAGTAGTCAGAATTCAGGAATCGGAGTTTAGAATAGCTTGCGAATACGCCTCCAACAACTTGCTGACCTCCTCTAACAACCCAGGCGCCCCGGCAACGTCGCCGTAGTCGAGATCCTTGGCAAGAATCAGATAATATCGGGATTCTTCGAGGGAACCTTGGGCGATATTAAAAAAGCGGAGTTTGTCGGCTTTTCCGCGTTTTCTGAAACCTTCCGCAATGTTTGCGGCTATGGAGACGGCGGCGCGGCGAAATTGAGACGTCAGGCCGTAGATTTCCGATCGTGGGAAGGTTTGCGAAAACCGGTAGGCGGCCAGCACGAACTGATGGGCCT
>CAIQIC010000030.1 GCA_903871765.1 uncultured Lentisphaerota bacterium | reverse complement strand
CTGGCCCACACCGCGCCGCCGCTGTCGGACAGCATCGAGCTGTTCAACCCCACCGCCACGAACGTCAACGTGGGCGGCTGGTATCTCACCGACGACCCGGGCACGCCAAAGAAGTTCCGCATCCCCACGAACACGACCATCGCCGCCGGCGGCTGCCTTTATTTCACCGAAAGCGATTTTAATCCCACGCCGGGCACGAACAACAGTTTCGCACTCAATGCCGCCGGCGATGATGTGTATCTGTTCGCCGCCGACGCCGCCGGCCAACTCACCGGCTACAGCCATGGCGTTACGTTTGGCGCCACCTTCAGCGGCGTGAGTTTCGGACGCTATGTCAACAGCGCCGGCGAGGAATCCTTCCCCCTGCTGACCGCGCTGACCTTTGGCGCGCCCAACGCCGGCCCGCGCATCGGACCGGTCGTCATCAACGAGATCAACTACCATCCCGACAGCCAGGGCGACGAATTCGTGGAGTTGCTGAACATCACCGGCAGCGCCGTGCCGCTGTTTGACCCCGCGCACCCGACGAACACATGGAAGGCGGGCGGGTTGGGCTACACGTTCCCCACCAACGTCACCCTGGGCGCCGGGCAAATGCTCCTGCTCGTGGCCACGAACCCCGCCAGCTTCCGGGCGAAATACGCCGTGTCGAACGAGGTGCTCATCCTCGGTCCGTATGCCGGCGCGCTCGACAACAGCGGGGAGAACCTGGAATTGCAGGCGCCCGACAGTCCCGCGGCGGGGCTCGTCCCCTACGTCACCGTGGAAGCCGTGCGGTACAACGACAAGACGCCGTGGCCGGCCGGCGCGGACGGCACCGGGCTTTCGTTGCAACGCGTTGTCGCCGGCGCCTACGGCAATGAACCGGCCAATTGGATCGCCGCCACGCCCACGCCCGGTCAGGCCTTCGGCAGCGGCGACACCGACGGTGACGGACTGCCCGACTGGTGGGAACTCGCCAACGGAACGCTCATGAACGTCCCCGATGCCGGCAACGACCCGGACGGTGACGGGTTCACCAATCGGCAGGAGTATCTGGCCGGCACCAATCCCCACGACCCGGATGATTTTCTGAAGGTCAGGTCCATGGCGGTTCTGCCCACAGGCTTCACCTTGAGTTTTCAGGCCGCGTCGAACCACACCTACAGCGTGCTGTACAAGGCGACGCTGACGACCGGCATGTGGAACAAGCTGGTGGACGTGAGCGCCCATCCGACCAATCGGACTGTTTCTGTGACGGACCCGGCACCGCTCGGCACGGCACGCTTCTATCGCCTCGTCACCCCCGCGCAGCCGTAGGCGATTGCACGAACAGCCTACTCCCAATCTCCGAAGCGGGTGAACCAGGCGACGCAGGTGTCGTTCAGTTCCTGGCGGTGGGTCTTGTAGTACACCGTGCCGGCGACCAGCCCGGTGCCGACGAGCAGGATGAGCACGCCGATCACGGTCATCTGCAGGCTGCGGTCCATGTGCCAGACCATCTTCGCCAGGAGCGAGAGCAGGTCCACCATGACGCCGCAGGCCCCCACCACCAGGAACAGTTGCAGCCGCAGCAACGTCCCGCACGCCATGGCCGCCAGCCCCAGCCCGATCAGCGCAAGATTGAACCCCACCGGATAAGTACTGTCCAGCAGGGCGGAATACGCGACGCTGCCGAACATGGCCAGCAGCGCGGCGCCGCGCACCACCTGCCGCACCCCCGGCGCCAGCCGGCGCGCGAAGAGCTGGACCAGCACCAGCACGCCGAGGCCCGTCGGCACCACGAACGCAAACAGCACCCGCACCTGCAAGTTGCTCCACAACAACAGCAGCACAAACGCGGTGAAGCCGCCCACGCCAATGACGTTGTACGGCGACTCCCGGTCATCCCGTCCGAGATAGGTATAGAGCACGCTGTTCAGACCGACCACGATCAGCGCCAGGTTGGTGCCCAGATCGTACATCAGCACCCAGCACAGCGCCAACGCCGGCAGCAGGAACAGGCCCACGCCGAACGGCCGCCGCACGTACCCGGGCTGCTGCGCGAGCGGCTGCTGGAAGCCCGCCAGACAAGCCGACACCGTCAAGCTGACCCAGATGTCATATTCGTACGTCCAGAACGTCGTCGTCAGCATCAGTTGCCGCCGGATCGCGGCGAACAGGAACACCGCGCACATCTGCAGGAACACATAGGGCCACGCCGCTTGCTGTACCTTGCCTTCATGATGCCAGCCCACCATCAGCAGCGCATACAGGCTGACCAGCGCCCCCAGTTCCACGGGGGCCAAGGCCCGCCCGTAATGCAGCACCTGCAGACCGATCGCCGCCACGGTCGCCAGCCACAGACAGACCTGGAACAGCGTGTGCCCAGACACCGCCAGCCAGTTCAGCGTATGATCGGCCACGCGCGGCTGCGGCCGTGGCATCCGCCCGTACACCGCGGCGCCCAGCATTTGGAACAGCAACCCCAGCCCCGCAGTCACATACACCGTGAGCAGCGTCAGCAGACAGGCCGGCCAACTGACCGGCCCCAGGATCGGATCCGGAGGCGCGTGCGGCTGGCTGAAGAACACCAGCCACGCCGGGACCAGCAGGGGGAAGACCGCCGTCAGCACCTCGCTGGGCGTCACGGCCAGCCGACCCGGCCGCGGGCTCAACAGAACCAGCAGGCCCAGCAGCGCAAAGGCCCACAGCCCGACCGGCGACTCCGGCCCATGCCAGAGCACATGCACAAAAGTCAGACTGCCCAGCAGGGTCATGAATACGTCAAGCCAAGGCCGCGCGACCCGCCGAGCCCACAGATCGTACGCCAGGATCGCCGCGGCCCACGCGCCCAGCAGCACCCACACCACGTGCTCCTTCGGCAGATAACTCGACGCCACGAAATCAACGTGCAGCGCCGCCAGCAGTTCAACCTCGCTGAGGATGAAGTAGAGCGACGCCTGGTTCACCAGCGCGCGGTGCAACAGGATGGACGCGCCACCCGCCAGCAGCGGCGCGATCAGGTGCGGATCGGTGCGCGTATTCAGGATTGCGCACGCGAGCGGCACATGCGCCGCCAGGAGCAGCACCCGGCCCCACGCATGCCGCAGGCTGATCCATTCCTCGCCGCCGATGCGCCCGAGCGCAAGCAACGCCGTCCGCAGCGGCGAGCGCTGCGCGCTCGCGGCGATCCAGAAATGCGCCAGCAGCACCGCCACCCACGCCGCCGGAACCGGATCCCGGAACGGACTCAACCCCGGGAACCACGTGATGGCAAAGAAACCGCCGACCATGAGCGCCAGGCCGCCGTAAAACGCCAGCCAGGCCGTGCCGCCCAGCCCGCGCAGGCGGAACAGCATGAGGCCCACCAGCAGCACGCAGATGGAATTGTAATGATAGTAGTCCGTGTGCTGCGGTTGGTCCGGATAGAAGGTCAGATTGAAGCCGGTGCGGAACGCGTACAGGGCGAGGATCGCCCAGCCGATGATCGCCGCGGACGTGCGCGCCCGCGCCGCGAAGCGCGGATCCCGGTCGGCCAGAAATTCGGCCCGGCACCAGAACCAGGCGCCCGGCAGCCAGAACGCCAGCAGCGTGAACTGCGGCCGGCGCAGCACCGGCAGTAGCAGCGCCACGCACCAGATGAAGACGCTGACGCCGAAATGGAAAAACGCCTCGCAGACTTCGACCAGCCGGACCTCGCCCGGCCCCGGATGCCGCGCCGCGACGCGGAAGTACCAGCCCGCCAGGAGCGCCATGGCGCCGGAGATCGTCAGCCGCAGGTTGGTCAGGTCATTCAGACTCGGCGCGCTGACAAAGTTGACCGCGATCAGCGCCAGCACCACCCCGGCCAGAACCAGGCCGTAGCGATTGATCTGTTCCGCGGCCGCCGGGCTCCGCAGCAGCCCCAGGCGCAGGGCCGTGAGTTCGAGCAGACTGGCGGCCACGCCGAGGCTCATCAGGTGCAGTTCCGACAGCCCGTGCGCCAGCAGGTAATCCGCAAGGAAGTAACGCACTACATGGATGTTCCCAAGAGTCAGCGCCACCACGCTCAGGACATAGATGAACCCCACCCGGCCCAGCCAGGCGATCAGGGCCATCGCCAGCGCGGCCCCGAACGGCGCCGCCAGTTGCAACGGGTCCAGCCGCCATTTCGCCACCAGGGTCATCAACGCCGGGCTCAGGCAGGCCGCCAACAGACCGGTCGGCAACAGCCATGGATAAGGCTGACCGCCCAACGCCGTGAATCCAAAGGGACCGGACACGCCACGCGGCGCGCGCTCGCAGAGACGTTGCAAGGCCCAGGCCGTCAGCACCAGCGCCAGCGCCAGCACGCTCACTCGCCACGGCATTAGCAACACGTCCAGGTTCGGCGTCAGGCGGACCGGCGTGCCGGGCAGTACGGAGCCATTCAGCACGAGGTAGCCGAGCCCGAATGCGATCAGCAAGAATGCAGGCGAGCCGTTCGCTCGCGCTGTGATCAGCAACAGCCCGATAATCACCCACAGGTGCAGCCGCGTCATGTCCACCGGGCCCCACGCATCGGCGCAGGCCCAGACGCCGGCTGCCAGCGCCAGCGCCGTGGCGGCGGCCATGAACGGGCGCCACAGCGCTCGGGCGGCGGCATGCAGCTTGGGCGCCCACTCCAGCAGCAGGTGCACGCCCTGGATGGCCAGCAGGTAGAGCAGCGACGGCAGCAGACTGTGGGCGACGGTGAGACGGTCCCAGAGCGGCTGATGGACACGGCCGGGCGCCGCCAGCGCCAGCATGTTCACCCAGAGCATCACAAACAACGCGCTGCTGTGCACGAACCGCCCGCCGGCCAGGCAATGCCACACCAATTGCATGGCCAGCACGAGCTCCAGTTCCAGCATGTCGCTGGCCGGTGCGCCGCCCATGAGCAGCAGCATGCAACAGACGGCGGACGCCAGGCTGCCATAGCACAGGAGGCGCTCGAACGGCACGGTAAAGAGCTCGCGGGTCCAGTCCAGCCGTGCATCCAGCACCCAGCGGCTGAAGCCGTAAAACGCTGTCGCCAGCAACACAAATGCGAGCACCGGCCACGACCACTGCGGATGGGCGCTACACGCCCAGTGCCCGAAGAACAGCCCAGCCAGCACCCAACCGCAACCGAGATAGACCAGGAATGAGGCATACGACTTGCGCCTGAGATAGGCGGCCACCAGCAGCCAGGTGCCCCCCGACAAACTCAGTGCGATGGCGGTGGCCAAACGGACCCGTGGAAGGTTATGCAGCAGCACCCACGTGTCGATCTTCAGCAGCAGGTACAGAATCGTCGCCAGGAACGGCAGGGTGAACATCGTATGATCCGGCCGGCTCAGCGGAAACGCGTCGGCTTGGAAGAACTTGTCGCCCGGTCCCACGTGCTGGAGAACCTTGGCGCGCCGCAGGGCAAAGCAGACCAGCGTCAGCAGCACGGCGGACACGGCCGTGCCGGCGCCGCTGCCGAACTGCAGCCACGGGAATGTTGCCTGCAGGTTGTGCTTCATCTCGGGCAGCAGCACCATGAGGATCAGCGCGCCCAGCGCGGCCGGAATGAGCGACCGCGAAGTCCACGTGGCGGCGAGCAGCACGCCGGTCATCAGCAGCGGACCCGTGTAATCCATGACGTGGCGGTACCACTCCGGATCCAGCGGAAACTGGCCCTCGATGAATACGCGCAACAGCATGGCCGCGGTGGCCACCAGGCCGTAGACCAGCAGCACGCTCGACCGCGCCTCGCGCAGCAGCGGCAGGCGTAAGCGGGTCGCCGCCAGCCAGGCGCACGACAGCAGCGCCAGGCCAAAGACCATGGTATTGCCGCGCAGGGTATGCGTCCGCAGGTCCACGCAGCCGAGATACGGCAACGTCAGCGCCAGCACCATCATGCCCACGTGCACGTAGCGGACCTTGCCGTCGCGGAACCCGCGCCAGAGGAACAACGCGGCGATGACCGTCAGACCGAGCGCGGTGCCGCCCGGCCGGGCCTGGTAATGCCACCGCGCCAGCACCGTCACGGGCGTGGCGATGAACAGCGCCAGCACCTGAAAATCGAACGCGGCGTCCCGGAGCGTGCGCAGCCGCTCGCTCCGGAACAGCGCCGCGCACAGGCCGGGCAGCACGGCCAGACCGATGAACAACACCGGCAGCCAGGGGCCGGGGAACAGCGCGAGCAGGCCGACGGACACGCCACCGAGATACAGGAGGGTCAGCCCGATCCAGTAATCCACGATGCTCTTGCGCGGCAGGCCCTGATAGATCCAGAGCGCGCCCGCGAGGAGAAAATTGACCAGCCGGATGTGCGGATTCGCAACCCCCACCAGGAGGCCCAACAGCACCAGGGCAAAGCCCAGGAACGATTCCGACGAAAGTTCGGCGGTCCCCCGGAGTTCCAGGATGCGCCGCTCGACGAGCAGAATCAGACCGCCGCCCAGCACGAGCATCGGGGCATACCAGGCCACCGGCGGCAGCAACTGCATCCAGATGTGGGTCCAGGCAAAGACCTCGATAAACGTGATGGCCAGCGCCGCGCCGAAGAACCAGGACATGCGGCGGTTGACGGCCAGGTCGGCCGTCAGGAGGCGGGTGGTGAAATGGACCAGCGCCGCGGCCAGCACCGCGAACCCGACATAGAAGCCGGCGGTCGTGGTGGTCTGCAAGGCGGCGGAGGGCAGCCCCGACCACACCCCGGCGAGCGGCCGTACCGCCGCGAGCACGTTCAACAGGAGCAAGGGCAGGCCGAGGTGCCAGCGCAACCGCGCGTCCACGGCCCCGCACCAGCGCTGCAGACCCCAGCCTCCGAACAGGGCATAAACCGCTACCAGCAGGGGCACCGCCAGGCCCGGCGCCGGCACGGCGGGATCGGTGGACAGCAGGGCCACCGTCATGAAGTTGAGCGGCATGAGCGCCACCGCCGCAGCGCGCAGCATCGTCGCCGTGCCCTGGAGCGAACGGTCCCGACGCTCGATGCGCCGACCGGTTTCCGCGAGCCCCGCCGTAAACAGCGCCAGCAGCGCCGGCATGATGGTGTACCGCAGCAGCCACGACTTGTCCCAGGTGTAGAAAGCCAGCAGGGACGAACCCACGAGCACCATCAGCAACCCCACCACAATGTACCAGTTCTCTACCAGAAACGGTTTGAAATACGCGTCCCAGGCCGACGGCTTGGGGGGCGCTGCCGGCATTGGTTTCGGTGCCGGTTCCGGCGAGGACGCCGGTCTTGGGGTCCGCGGCAAAGGCGGCGGCCTGGGTGGACAAACGGCTTGCGGCAAGGGCGGCAGTGCCATTTTGGGCGGCACCCGCATCACGGAACGCGCGGCGTCGGCGTCCAGCGCCAACAGGGCATCGGCTTCACCGTCGGAAAGGTGCCGACGCCAACGCGCGACCAGTTCCTCAATCTGCACCGCGGCGTCCGGCTTGGGCTCCATCGCCAGCAGAAAATCGCTGAGCTGATCACCTACGGCATCCGGCCGCGTCAAGGCCCATAGGATCAGATACGCGCCCGGCCTTTCCACCGCCGGGTTGCTTAACGTGGACAAGGGCTGCGCCGCCCGTTCCAGCCAGCCCTGCCAGGCGAATCGGGAGGGAATCCACACCGCTTCGCCAAAGCGCAGCGCCAGTGACAGGGCGACGACATTTTGCGCCCACGGCTCCTGCGCCATCTGGAGCAGCACCGGCGCGGCGGCATCGCTCGGCCAGGCACACACCCGTTCAAGGAGTTCCTCTTTTGTTGCGCGCGTCACAGCGTTCGCGAACTGCGTCTGCAGATCTTGCAGCGTCCGGGTTTCGTCGGCGGCCGCGGCCGGCGCGGCGACGCTGCGCATAGCCTGCCGCAACGCGTCCAGTTCCGGCAGCAGGGCTGGCATCGTGGAACGCGCGACGCGCACCACAGCCTCCAGCGCGTCTTCCAGCGGGAAGATCGTCCAGACTGCCGGCGACCGGTTGAGCGCTTGCGCCAGCGGCAGAAGCTCCGCCTGAATGGCCTCGGGCAATGCCGGTGCGCAGGCGCGATGCTCAAGGCTGAACAGCCAATCGTCCAGCATCGCCAGCGCTGTATTCAGCTGGCGGCTCTTCCCGGTGCGCGTTTCCCAGCCGGGCGGCATGTCGAGCGAAAGCCCCTCCAAATCCTGGCGGCAGTCATCCGGCACGGGCTGGTCGCCCACGCGCAGGTTATGAACGCGCAGGGCCTGCTGCTGACACCGCAGGCGGAGTCCGGTCTTGAGAAATTCAAAGGCGGGGTCGGCTTCCGCTTCCAGGAGTTGGAGCAGGCGGAAGGCGGAAGCCCGGGGCGCCGCGCTCGCCGCCAGCTTGCGCAGCGCCGCGGCGGCCGCGGCGGGATCTATTTTGCCGGCCGCCAGGTTGGCCAGCAGTTGTTCGATGATCGGCTGTTTAATCACGCCCACCTCACCACGTGGTGGCACACCTCTAACAGAACTGCTTCGATTCATCGAGATCCATTTCTCCAATGATTCTGTCATTACGATTTTCAATTTTAACTTTGCATAACCAACGCGACCTGCCCAGAGTACCTAGCCCTCACCTCAACCGCCGTCCGCGGAAGCCGCCGCGGGCGGCGGCTGGGTCTTCCACCGGCGGTGCAGCCAGATCCACTGGTCGGGGTGCTCGCGGACGGCGGTCTCGATGATGCGCGTGTACTGCTGGGTGGCGGCCCGGATCGTGCCCGGCTCGCGGTCCGGCGGCGGTTCGAGCAGCGCCAGAATACGGCCGCGGTGTCGGCCGTCGGCTTCGCGCACCATGAACGCCGGCACGACGGGCGCGCCGGACTGCGCGGCCAGGTAGGCCAGCCCCGGCGTGGTGCAGGCGGGCCGGCCGAAGAACTCCACGAAGATGCCTTCCCGGTCAATCATGTTCTGATCGAGCACGAACCCCACGATTTCGTTCTTCCGCAACGCCGTGAGACAGGCGCGAAACGAATGGCGCGCCGGGACAAAGCGCAGCCCGAACCGTTCGCGCGCCTGCATCCAAAAGCGGTTCAGGCGCTGATTGCGCAGGTTTTTCGTGATAATCGTCAAGGGATAGCCCCAGCGCGGCGCGAGTGTGCACAGCATGTCCCAGTTGCCCAGGTGCGCCGTCAGGATGATGGCGCCCCGGCCGCGCGCCATGGCGGCCTTCAGATGGTCCCACCCCTCCATAATCACGGCAGTTTCCAGTTCGGCCGCGCTCATCGTCCCCAGCCGGCAGAGTTCGACGCCGTTCAGGCCGAGCTGGGCATACATCCGCCGCACGAGGCCGCGGATTTCGTCCGCCGATTTCTCCGGGAAGCTGCGCTGCAGCGCCGCCAGCGCGTCGCGCCGGTGATAGCGAACCACGGAGCCGAACACCCAGCCGGCTCCGAGACCGAGCCGCCGCGCCGCCCGTGGCGGCAGACAGGCAATCCACCCGGCTAGGATGGCAAGCAGGCGATTCATTTATTATCGGCCGGCACGAGCAGGACATAGTCGCGAGCCTTATCACCGGCGTGCGGGACGCGCAGCACCCGGATGGGCCGCCCGGCAAGCAGGGGCCGGACGGCCGGCAACTCGCCGGCCGGCAGGATCACGCCGGCGGGCGGTGGTCGCGCCAGGAGATAATCGGCGATCGGGGCGCCCACCGGCAGGATGTCCAGCCGCGACTGGAGATAAAACGTGAAGGCGCCCGTGGCGCGCTCCTCCTCGCTGGCGAAGGCCACACGGCCGCCGGGGCCGACCTCCCGCCGCACCAGTTCGGCCACCGGCCAATACGTGCGTTGGAGGTCCATCACCGGCATCAGCGCGCCAACGATCAGCAGCAGCACAACTACCAGGACATGCGGGCCGTGCCAGCCGACATAATTCCAGCGGCCGGCACGCCCCTGGCGCAGCAGCCAGGCGGCGCAGGCGCACGCGGCGCACGCGGCGCACACCGCCATGCCGCAACTGTAGTCCGCCCGCTCGACACCCGGCCACCAGCAGTGTCCGCCCCACGTCCAATGCAGCATTCGGGCGGCGATAAGCCCCAGCGACGCCAGCAGCGCCAGCAGGAGCAACAACGCACCGGTGACAGTCAACATCAGGCGTTCGATCGGGTGGGCGCCGCCGGGGCGGAGCGCGTCTTCCAGCCACAAACCGGTCATCAGGAACAGGAAGGGGAACAGCGGCAGGGTATAGCAGGCGGTTTTGGCCGCCGAGACGTGCAGCAGCACCAGCATGGCCGCCAGGGCGCAGCGTAGGAATAGCGGCAGTTCGCCGCGGTACGCGCTCGCGCGCCGGAACCAGCCCGCCAGCGCGCCCGCCACCAGCAGCGTCCACGGCAGCAGGCGAACGGGGAGGCTGTGCAGATAGTAGTAGAACGGCTCCTTGTGCACAAAGTAGGGATCGAGCGGCAGGGCCGGATCGCTGAAGGAGAGGAAGCGGCCGAATTGATTGTCCCAGAACACACTGACAAGAAAAGCGCGCCCCCCCTCCCGTGCCAGCGCCCACACCCACGGCGCCAGCAGCAGCAGGAAGATCGGCAGGAAGGCCAGCCCCAGCAGACACAGCAGCTTCCCTTCGCGCCGGACCAGCAGAAACAAGCCGACGCTCACCCAGATGAAACCGGGGCCCAGCAATCCCTTGGCATAGAAGGCGGCCGCCGCCGCCAGGAGGAACAGCCCATAGCGGCCACGCGGCGCGTTTTCCGCCGTGTAGGCGCGCCAGAACAAATGCAGCGCCAGCAGCACCATGAACATCAGCGCCGCATCGGTGAGGACAATCCGGGTGTATTCGGCGAACAGCAGGCTCGTCGCGCAGAGAAACGCCGCTATCAGCCCCGCGCGTTCGCGGCCGAGCCGGCCGCCCATCCGCCACATGAGCAGCAGGGTGCCGAACCCGTAGAGCGCCGCCGGCAGGCGCACGAGCCCCTCGTTGACCGTGCCGGCCAGCCGGCAAAGGATCGCCCCGGTCCAATGCAGCAGTGGCGGCTTTTCGAGGTACGGCACGCCGTTCAGCCGCGGCACGACCCAGTCGCCGGTGCGGACCATCGCGGCGATCATGGAGCCTTCGCGCGTGTCGTTGGACGACCAGAGCGTGTGATCGAACAGTCCGAAGACGCAGAGCAGTGCCAACAGCGCCAGCGCCGCGACACGTTCGCGCGCCCCCAGGTGCGTCGTGGCGGGCATGTCCCCGGGCTGCGTGTTCAAATCAGTACCGTTACGGTTCAGACGTTCTCCTTCTGACTTCTTAATTCTGAATTCTGACTCCTGTCTACGATCCGTCAGCCGGCACCTTGAGTTCCACCACCACGGTATCCGGCGTCCGCGGGAAGGTGGTCGGCAAGAAATACTGGTCCATGGGTTTGACCTTCTGCTGCAGATCGTTGGGATCAATCAACGCGAAAACCCGGCCGCGGCATTGCTGCAAGTTATCGCGCAACTCCCCGATCGTCTCCACACTGCCGCGCCGTTGCGGCTCGGCGGCCATGCCGAAGTCCAGTTCGTTCTTCACCTGAAACGGGATGTAGGCCCGCTGTGCATAGAACGTCAGCGCGGGCCGGTAGTCGTAAAACACCACGAGTTGGTCTTCCGGCGTGAGCTGGGCCGCCAACTGCTTGTAGAGGATGGAATTATTAAGATGGATGAAAACGTTGAAGTCGCGGCCCGCGAGCGGCGAGACCAGCAGCGCAATGGCCACCAGCAGACTGGCCTTGACCAGCGTCACGCCAGCAGGCGTGGCCAGCGCGCGGCGGGCAGCCCAGAGCGCGCCGGCCACGGGCAGAAACGCGAGGGCGCTGAGTTGCGCGATCGCCGGGACGCGCGGCACCCATTGGCCAACGCTGGCCGTCCACAGCAGACCGACGGCGGCGAGCACGACAAAGGCGCCCGCCACCCCGATCCGCCAGCTGCGGCGGTCCCGGGCGGTGCCGTCGAGCGGCTCAGCCACCCCCCAGCGGCCAAGCAGCAGGCCAAGCGGCAGGAAGGCGGGCATGATGTAGGACATGAGCTTGCCGCTGCTGATGGAGAAAAAAACTATGATGACCACCCCCCAGACGAGCAGAAAACGCGTCAGGCTGTCGTGCTGCCCGCGGGCCTTCCAAATCGCGCGCCACGCGAAAAAGGTCCAGGGCAGCAGCATCGCCGGCGTCAGGGCGAGGAAGAACCAGAACGGTTCCGGGTGGCCCTGGATCCGGCGGGTGCCGATGAAACGCGAGAAATGCTCCTCAATGATGAAGCTGCGCGCGAAACCGGGGTTGTGCCGTTCGAGTACGGCGAGCCACGGCACCACAATGGCCAGGAACAGCAGCGCCGCCCCGAGCAGCGACCAAGTCCACAGCCGGGCCAGGCGGCGTTCCCACAGCAGCCAGAGCAACAGGATGCCGGCCGGCAGCACGACGGCCACCAGGCCCTTGGTCATGAAACCCAGCGCGGCGGCGGCGGCCGCCAGCAACAGCCAACGCCGCTGCGCGGCCGGCGCCACCTCAGGCTGGTAGGCCTCGAACAGGCCGACGCAGACCGCGGTCAACCACAGCACGAGAAAGGCGTCGGTCATCAGCATGGTCTGGCCGCTGAAAAAGCCGGCGGTCGAGAGCATCGTCAGCAGCGCGATCCGGCCCGCGGACGCCGGCCAGCGGCGGCGCACCAGCCGCGCGCCCAGCGCCAGTGTGCCCAGCAGTGGCAACAGCAGCGGTAGGCGCGCCGCCCAGTCGCGCGCTCCGAACACCGCCAGCGCCGGAGCGGTCAGCCAGTAGCTGAGAATGGGTTTTTCGTAATAGCGGAAACCCATCATCCGCATTTCCAGCCAGTTTCCGCTGGCCACCATCTCGCGCGGGATTTCCGCGTAGCGGCCCTCGTCCGGATCGAAAAACCCGCGCCAGAACAGCATCAGGCCATAGGCCGCCATCAGCAGCACCAGCGCCGCCACCCATGTTGCCCGGGTTGCCGTTTTTTCCGCCGCCCCCATGCGCTTTCCGCCTCCGTCGTGTGCGCAGCACTTTAACGGCCGGCGGCGAAATTGCACGAAAAAAGGCGCGGCGGCGCGGCGAAAAAGACTTCCCGGCCGCCGCCGCTTGCGGCACACTGCGCCTCGTGCGTGACGGACCTTGATGCCATGAACGCCGCAAACGCCCAGCCGATTGCAGCCCTGCCGCCACGGGAAGCCGCCGTCCTACTGCCCTGCTGGCTGGTCGGGTTGTGCCTGTTGATCTCCTTCTGCGGCATCTTCAATCGTGAACTCTGGACGCCCGACGAGCCGCGCGAGGCGGCGATTATCCTGGCGATGAGCCGCGCTGGCCATGATCTGGTGCCGCAACTGGCCGGCCAGCCCTTCGTCGAGAAGCCGCCGCTCTACTACCTGATGTCGGCAGGCTGGTTGCGGCTGGGCGGGGCGGTCGGCCACTCCGCCGGCTGGCTGCGCCTGAGTTCGGCCCTGTGGGGACTCGGTACGCTGGGCATGACGTTTCTGCTGGCCCGCCGGCTCTATGATCGCCCCACGGCGCGGCTGGCCGTGGTGATTCTGGCGACCATGCCGGGCTTCATTCATGTCACGCACTGGCTGCTGGTGGACAACGCCTTGATGTTTTTTCTCGTCGCCACCTGCTGGGCGCTCGCCGCCGCCTACCAGGGACAGCGCCCCGGTTTTCTGTTGTTGGCCGGCCTGTTCGCTGCCGGCGCCTTTCTAACCAAAGGATTGATCGGTCCTGCATTCGTAGGACTCGGCTGGCTCGGCCTGTTCATCCCCTGGCGGCGCGACCGAAACGCATCACGCATCACTCCTCACTCCTCATTCGACCCTCCTCCCTCATCACCCATCACTCATCACTCATCACTTTCTTCCCAGTGCGCTTTTCATCTCCTGGCCGCGCTGGTGTTTCTCGCGCCGGTGCTGGCCTGGGCCGTGGCGTTTCATGCCGCCGCCGGGCCTGCGCTGTTCATGGAATGGTTCTGGACCAACCACGTCGGACGTTTCAGCGGCGCGGCGGCGCAGTTGGGCCACATCGCGGGCCCCTGGTATTACCTGGGCGCGCTGCCGGTCTATGTGCTGCCCTGGCTGGCGCTCCTGGCCTGCGGTCTGGGGCGCGCTGTGCAAGACCTCCGCGCGCGCGCGCCGCTGGCGACGGGGCTGCTGCTGCCATTGGCTTGGGGGTTGGGCGGACTGCTGCTGCTCTCGCTCTCGGCGACGAAGCGCGAGATTTACCTCAGCGCCCTGCTGCCGGCGCTGGCGCTGCTGGCGGCGCAGACGCTGCGCCGTCCCCTGCCCCGCTGGGCGGATGTATACCAACGCGTTGCCACGCTTATCCTGCTGCTGGCCGGCGCGGCAGCCCTGGTGGCTGTCGGTTGGCTGGCCGCGCCGACGCAAGCGGCGGCAGGCCTGCTGAACAGCAAGTGGGTTTGGCTGCTGACGGCCCTGCTGGCCATGGCGGCCGGATTGGGATGCTGGCGGCATCCGCGCCTGACGGTCCTGGCGCGCGCCGCCAGCGCCACCGCGCTGGCCGCCATCGCACTGCTGACGCTGGCCGGGCCCACGCTGGACCCCTGGAAGAACTACGGACCGGCTTTCACCGCCTTCGCCCGGGAACTGCAGGCACAACCGGCGCTCCGGCCGGCCGCGTGGGATCTCGATGAAACCACCCGCGCGGGTTTCTACTGGTACACAGGCCGGATCTTCCCGGCGCTCCGCGCGGCCAGCGAACTTCAGGACGTGCTGCAGGGCCGGCACCCCTCGGCCAACGCCATCGTGCGCTGCCGGAAGGACCAAGCCGCACCGTCTCCCGGTCTGGACCAGGCGCGCGTCCTGATCGAAACGCCCATGGGTCCGCGGCGTACGCTGCAACTGCTCGCCGGCCCAGTGCAGGGGCAGGGTCGGGCCGAAAAGCCGTGAGGGGAAAGAAAGTGGAAGCGCATCAAGTTTCAGGTTTCCGCCTTTTCAAT
>CAIQIC010000029.1 GCA_903871765.1 uncultured Lentisphaerota bacterium | reverse complement strand
GCTGCCAGCGGGTCTGCTCGGGCCGGTGCAGTTGCTGACGATTCAAACAGTGGAAGTGGAGTAACTCAATGAACATGAAAAACACAAAGTTGTGCGGGATAACAGCGTTGTTAATGGCGGCATCAAGCGCCGTGTGTCTGGGGCAGGACAATCCGCTGGTGAGCAAGCTCTTCAGCGACCACATGGTGCTCCAGCGCGAGATGCCGGTGCCGGTATGGGGCACGGCCAAGCCGGGCACGAGGGTCACGGTCAAGTTCGGGGCACAGGAGATGACCACCGAAGCGGACAAGGATGGCAAGTGGCTGGTCAGGCTCAACGCCTTGAACGCTTCGTCGGCACCTGCAGAATTGCTCATTACATCCACAACTGGCAACCAACCGGTGAAAATTTCCGATGTCGTCGTGGGTGACGTGTACCTATGTGCCGGGCAGTCCAACATGGCATTTACGATGAACGAACTCAGGGCGGCTGAAGATATGGCAAAGGCGGAATTTCCCGTCATCCGCCATTCCCGCTGCGGCGAGGGCTGGGCCGTTTGTTCCCCGGCAACCATTGGCGAATTCTCTGCCGTGGGTTTCTACTTCGCACGCAGGATTGTTCAGGAGACAGGCATCCCCATCGGACTGCTGAACAACGCCGTCAGCGGAAGCCCGATCGAGCAATGGATAGAATCCGAGGGCTTCAAGAGCGCGCCGGTGTTGAGGGACCTTGAGCTTAAGAGGATGGCCGAATACCGTAAAGCCGTTGCCAGCCAGCTCGCCGACATGGACACATGGCTCACCGCGGCGCGGGATGCCATCGCTAGAGGCAAGGATTTTGCGGCCCAGCCAAAACCGCCCGACAGCCAGAATCCCAATTACGGCGGCCTCTACGGGTACACCCAGCAACTGATCCCCCTTGCCATCAAGAGCATGCTCTGGTACCAGGGTGAATCCAACGGCGACGACAATGCGGCCATCTATCTGCAAAAATTGAACGCCCTCATTACCGGCTGGCGCAAGGCCTGGCATCAAGGCGACTTCCCGGTTTACGTCGTGCAACTTGCGAGCTTCATGAGTCCGAACCCGAATCCGGAAGGTGGCGACGGCTGGGCGGGCGTCCGCATGGCCCAGCTCAAGTGCCTCGGCAGCATCAAGAATACCGGCATAGCGGTCATCATCGACATCGGCGAGCCGGGCAACATCCATCCGAGCAACAAGTTCGACACGGGGGATCGTCTGGCCTTGTGGGCTTTGGCCAAGGATTACGGCAAGCAGGACCTGGCCTATAGTGGCCCGCTCTACAAGGGCATGAAGGTGGAGGGCAATAAGATCCGCATCACGTTTGACCATGTGGGCAAGGGCCTGATGGTCGGCAGCAAGAAAGACCAGGACCCGGTCCAGGCAGTTCCAGACGGCAAACTCAAGCAGTTCGCGATTGCCGCCGCCGACCCGGCTGCGCCGAAAGGACTGAAATGGTTCTGGGCCGACGCGATCATTGACGGAGAATCGGTCGTAGTTTCAAGTCAGGAGGTTCAAAAGCCGGTTGCCGTGCACTACGCATACTGCAGGAATCCCGAGGGCTGCAACCTCTACAACAAGGACGGCCTGCCCGCATCTCCGTTCCGTACGGAGAAGTAAAGAAAGAAACTCCAAATGAAATACCACATTATCCGACGCATCGAGGCCAGTCTGATATCCGTCATCACTATGCTGTTAGGAATCACTCCCGCTCTAACGGCTGGCGAGTCCGCCCCTGTGGCCTGGTGGAAGTTTGACGAGGGACAGGGGGCAGTGGCAGTCGATGCGGTCAACCCCGCCTTCCTGATTAGGAACTGGGGCGAGGAAGATGTGAAACTCACGCTGGCCGGGCCGGCGGATGCCATCGCGCCGTTGTCGGCGCGACCCAACTGAGTGTGGCGGAGCAAGATGACGATAGGTATTCCAAAACAACAACAAAATGACATGAAAGAGGCAAATGACATGAAAAAGGAAAGCTTCCTTCGGTACATCGGGGTCAGTGTGGCAGTGGGTTTGATGGCGGTGGGACAGGCATGGGGGGCGAGCGTAAACGCCGAGACGCCGCAGAAAGCCAAACCCGAATCGCTTCAGGCCTGGCGCGACGCGCGCTTCGGGATGTTTATCCATTGGGGGCCGGTCAGCCTGAAGGGCACGGAGATCAGTTGGTCGCGCGCCAATTCAAACCCGCAATGCCCCAACAACGGCGAGATTCCGGTCGCGGTGTACGACAATCTCTACAAGGAGTTCAACCCCACGAAATTCAACGCCAGGGAATGGGTCGCGACCGCCAAGGAGGCGGGGATGAAGTACATGGTGTTGACTGCCAAGCATTGCGACGGGTTCCTGCTCTGGGACTCGAAGGTCGATGACTACAACATCATGCACACCCCATTCAAACGCGATGTCTGCGCCGAGTTGGCCAAGGCCGCACACGATGCCGGGATGAAGCTCGGCTGGTATTTCTCCCCAATGGACTGGCGCGACCCCGATTGCCGCAACGCGAAGAACGCGGAGTTCGTCAAACGCATGCAGGCGGAATTGGAGGAACTGCTCACCCACTACGGCAAGATCGACATCCTCTGGTTCGACACCGACGGCAAACCGGCAGTGTGGGATACAGAAAACACCTATCGGCTTGTGCGGAAGCTGCAGCCGGACCTCGTGATTGACGACCGGCTGGACAAGCCGGGCGACTCCGGATTGATTGGACCGTGGGCCGACTTCTATACACCGGAGCAGAGCATCGACGGCTTCGACCACCAGCGCCCGTGGGAGTCCTGCATGACCATCTCGCGCCGGAGCCAATGGGCCTGGGGCGGGTCGCAGGATGGCGTGAAGACATTCGCGGAGTGCTTGAACATGCTGATTGGTTGCGCCGGTGGCGACGGCAACATGCTGCTGAATGTCGGCCCGATGCCCACCGGCGAAATCGCGCCGGAGCAAGCGGGTCGCTTGAAGGAAATAGGCGCGTGGCTGGCGAAATACGGCGCGAGCATCTACGGCACGCGGGGCGGTCCGTTCACCCCTAGCAGGGTTGGCGTCTCGACATGTAAGCGCAACACGATCTATCTGCACGTGCAGCAATGGCCCGGTGAGACATTGACGCTGCCGGCCATCCCGGCGAAAATCCTCCGCAGCAATGCGCTGACCGGTGGCAACGTGACCGTCAAGCAGGCCGATGACGCCATCGAGATTTCCTTGCCGGCCAGCGACCGGCAGGAAATGGACACCATCATCGCGCTGGAACTGGATCGCCCGGCCGGTGACATTGCGCCGTTGGCCATGTGCACGCCTTCGCGATCGTTGGCGACCGGCAAGAAAGCCACGGCCTCGAACGTCTTTCAAGGAGATGCCCAATACGGTGCGGACCAAGCCTTCGATGACAACAGCGAGACGCGCTGGGCCACCGACGCGGGCACGAAGTCAGCCTGGCTGGAAGTGGACCTCGGCAAGCTGGTCGCCGTCGGCCGCGCCGTCATCGCGCAGGCGTATCCCGAGCTGAAACGCGTTCGCACCTTCGCCATCGAATACTGGCAGGACGGGGAATGGAAATCCTGCTACCGCGGCGTAAACCTCGGCGCTACCCACGAGGCCGCATTCGAGCCCGTCACGGCCCAGCGGGTGCGCCTGAACATCACCGAAGCCACCGACGGGCCAACCATCTGGGAGTTCCAGTTGTTCCCACCGAAGCAATGACCGACAAGAACCGGAGGTTGCGAAACTGAAACGATACGATGGAACGATCCCGTGGGACATCGTGGCCAGCGACCCGACCGACGGCTCCATCGTGTATGTGCCTGTCCTGATCCCGCCGCCGGCCGGGGAATCGGTCCGCCTCCCTGCGCCGAAAAATGGCCAGCGCTTCCGCGCGGCGTCGCTCCTGCTCGGCGGCCAAGCCGTGAAGCTCAGCCAATCGGCCGAGGGCGTCGAGTTATCGCTATCCGCGGATGCGCGCTGGGATCCGGCGGATACGGTGATTGTGTTGAAGGTTGACGCGACGGCTGCATATGGAGGTTTTTCGATGTTTTTGGCTCACTACGGATCTGGGGGTTCAGGTTCAACTCCTGCCAGGTGCGCCACTCCTTTTCCGGGCGTTCATCTTTCTTGAACGCCCCTTTTATTCATCGAATAGAGTAGACACTCCTGTAGCCGCCCCGCTCAGTCGGGGCGTTGACAGACACGGCGACAGAGCATCGTGGCTACACAGAGGATTAACCCCATTACGAGACGGTTAATGGGTTTCGTGGTCGGGCGGCGAGGGAGCGGTGGGCGCGGCTGGATCCCGCAGCCGCTCCCGCAGCGCCTGGTCGAGCCAAGCGAGTAATTGCTCGCGGGAGGCGCAGCGGCCCTCCAATTGGGCCTCGTAGGCGCGCCGGTGCCAGCGGCCCAACTCGGGGCCGGCCGGCAGGCCGCGCGCGAGCAAGTCGTGGCCGGTGATCCACGGTTTGGGCAGCACCGGTTCGTTCTGTAACTCCTCCCGGAACTTCAGCAGGAACTCGTAGTTGCCCAGATGGCCATGGCTGGATAGGCAGTCCAGCCGATGCAACTCCATTTCCACTGGAAACGTGGGCGCTCCGACCAGATGCCGGAGCGTGGCCCGGCGCATCTGCGGTACCTCCTTGAAGCGCATGTGATTCTTGATGCAGTAGGTGATCGCCGTAATCTCGTCGGCCGGCATCTTGAGCCGGCGCAAGATGCCTTCCGCCAGCCGGGCGCCGGCCTCATCATGGTAGTGGAAGCGGATGCGGTCGCTACCGTCCGGCTCGCGGGTGAGCGCGGCGGTGGGCGGTTTGCCGATATCGTGCAGCAACACAGCCCAAGCCAGCGTCAGACTGGAGGGCTGCGTCAACCCGTCGAGCATCAGCACGGTGTGCTCGAAGACGTCGCCCTCGGGATGAAACTGCGGCGGCTGTGCCTGCCCGGCCAGCGCGGCCACCTCCGGCAGGAGGACGGCCAGGAGCCCGCTCGTCTGCAGCAACCGCAGCCCCTGGCCGGCATGCGGCGCGGTAGTCAGCAGCCGGGTCAGCTCCTGCTGGATGCGCTCGGCGCTGATGTTGTTGATGCGGGGTGCCAACTCCTGCAGCGCGGTGCGCGTGGCCGCCTCCAGCTCAAATTCCAGGGTGGCGGCAAAGCGGACCGCCCGCAGCAGCCGGAGGTAATCCTCGCCGAACCGCTGGCGCGGAGCGCCGATGGTCCGGATAATTTTCAGCTCCAGATCCTGCCGGCCGCCGACGAAGTCCAGGACTTCGCCGGTGAGGGGCTCGAGGAACAGTCCATTGACGGTGAAGTCCCGCCGCCGCGCGTCCTCCTCCGGCCCGCTGAAGGCCACGGCGTCGGGCCGGCGGCCGTCGCCCTGCGCGGAGTCGCGGCGAAACGTCGCCACTTCACAGGTGCGTCCGGCGGTGACCACCTGCATCACGCCGAACGCCTTGCCGGTGGCCACGGTGCGCGGGAACAGGCGGGCGACATCCTCCGGCCGCGCGCTGGTAGCGACGTCGTAATCCTTGGGTACGCGGCCCAGGAGTTGGTCGCGCACGCAGCCGCCGGCAAAATAGGCGAGGAAGCCGGCCTGCCGCAGGGCTTGCAGGATAGCCAGGGCATCCTGGCGCAGTTGCTCGGAGGTGGCCATTTCCATGCCGTTTTCCCGTGTGAACCGGAGCCGCCGCCGGCCGGCGCGCTTCAGCGCCGGGATACCTTACCGGTGCCCTGACAGGTGGCGCAGAGCAGTTGGCCCTGTCCCTGGCAGTCGGGGCAGGGGGTATCGCGGTTCTTGCCGGTGCCTTTGCAGCGGGTGCACGCCACGAGCCCGCAGCCGTGGCACTTGGTACATTCGGGGTTCTGGCCTGAGCCGTTGCAGACCTTGCAGACCAGCGCCATCTTGCCCTGACAGGTGGCGCAGGGCAGCACCGCCCTGCCGCGGCAGGTCTTGCAGGTAATGCGCCCCGTGGCCTGACAGGTCTTACAGAAGGAACTGACCAGCGTATTCCGGCCGGAGGAATGATCCGCTTTCTTGGGCGCGCCCGTGCCGCCGCAATCGGGGCAGGTCATCGTGCCCATGACGCAATCCCCGTTGGAGCATTTGAGGTAGCCGGCGCCCTCGCAGCGGGCGCACGCCAGGATCCCCATGCCGGCGCAATTCAGGCAGGTGCTGCCCAGGGCTTGAATGACGGCCACCCGGTTGCTCAGCGTCAAGCCCGCGGCAAGTTCGGGGGACAGCCAGACGCCGGACAGTGCGACCCAGTTGCGGTCCTTCTGCAACGCGTCATAGTCGCGCGCCACCTGCGCGCGCTGATGGTTCAGAATGTCCGGCATGCGGACGGACGGCAGGCGGCCGCTGCCCCCGCAACGCACGCACACCAGGCTGTCGGAGTTCATAGTCTGCAGGCGGCCGTCACTCATTTTAATTTTCATTTCGCGCCGGCCGGTGCCATCGCAGGCTGGACACTTGGCCTCGGTACTGCGCAGGGCGCGCTCCAGTTGTTCGAGGGCTTTCACGAGATCGGCTTCGAGCACAGCCTTGGTTACGCCGGCCAGCGTATTCAGCGCGACGGCGTTGCGGGCGTAGAACCAAGCCAGCCAGGTCCGGTTCTGGCGGGCGGCCGCCTGGGCTTTGCGGAACTCCTCCTCGGCGGCGGCCGACCAAGCCGTGCGGACCGCCGGGGACGTGACGACCGGCGTGTTGGTGGCGATGGTGACCGGGGTGAGCGTTGCGCCGCAATGGCTGCACTTCGTCGTGCCCTCCGGCTGCTCATACCCGCATTTGGGACAGGAGAACAGCGCAGCCTGGATGACGCCGACAACGGCCAACAGACAGGCCACTATCGCGAGCACCCTCGATCGGTTCATAATATTACCTCCGGGTTAAAACCCCGAAACAACGGACAAACCACGAACAAAGTACGCTCTGCCTGCGTGAATGGCAAACCGGATTTTGGGAACGGATAATGCAGAAGGGTGGGGGATAAAACGCGCAACGACGCAGTGCGAGCCGACACCAACTTCCGCCTGCTCGCTACCACGAAGAGCGCGAAGGGCTGATGAAGGCACTAAGGCCGAAGACGGGGCAGACGCCAAACGGAAGAAGGCGTCTGGAAAAGGCGGCATGACAGCGCCAAGTTCAGGTGGGCGTCCTCCTGCGAAGAACAGCTCCGCACCAGTCACTGCAGTCTCTCCGCGAAGCTGCTCGTGCTTCGTAGCGACTCTTCTTCGCCCTGCGTAGCGGGCTTCGCAGAGCAGGGAGGGGCTTCGCCACTTCGCAGAGTAGCAGAAGTCCCGCCCACGAAAGCAGGATGGAGCAGATCATCTCCACGAACTCCACCTCATCGCGTGTGATTTCCATCAGCGCCTGATAAGGGATGTGTAATGACCAATGACTTCCTATTTCAGGGCGGGTGCGTTGGTGGCAGGAACGCCGCCGGGCGTCACGGGTGGCTGGGTTTGGAGCAAACGCTCCGGGTCAAGGCCCCGGGCGCGGAGTTTCTGGGCGGTGCCGGCATTGGTGCTGTCGAGTTGGTAGGCGGTGGTCCAGCAGTGGATAGCCTGCGGCTGGTCGTTGAGCTTCAGGTGGAGGTCGCCCAAGTGATCGTAGAGGGTGGCATCGTCGGGAATGAGCTCGACGGCTTTCTTGAGCGGAGCGAGCGCATCGTGGTAACGGCCCTGCTGGTAATAAATCCAGCCCAGAGAGTCGAGGTAGGCGCCATTGTCGGGTTCGAGTTGCAGGGCCTTCTGCACGAATTGCAGGGCGCGGTCCAGATGGAGCCCTTTCTCGCACCACATGTAGGCCAGGTAATTGAGCGCCTCGGCAAAGTTGTCATCGCGCTCGAGGCAACGGAAGAAGAGCTGCTCGGCGCGCTCGAACTGGCCTTGGCGTTCGCACGCCGAACCGAATAGAAAATAGAACAAGGTATCCAGCTTGTTTTGATGAGCTGGCGTCTGCGCGGCAAGGGCCTGGGCCCGTTCGAAGGCGGGGATGGCGGCGGCATAATCCTTGCCGGCGAGGCGGAGTTGGCCGAGCAGGATGAGGGGCTGGGGATTGTCGGGGAGGAGCGCGGCGACTTTCTGCAGAACCAGGGCGGTGCGGCGCAGTCCGTCAGGCTCGTTGCTGGCGGCCTGCCGGCAGAAGGCGTCGAGGGAATCCTCATCAAGCGCGTAACACTGGACCAACAATTCCGCGGCCTCGTCGAGGTGTCCGGATTTCAGCGCCGCCGCGGCGCATTCGAGGTAGAGGGTGGCGGGCAGCACCGCCGCGGGCTGGTTCTTGAGCTGCGGCAGCGACTTTTTGAACAGGGCGATGGCCTGGACATATTCCTTCTGCGCGAGGTGCCAATAGGCGCGCATCTGCAGCAGCCCCGGATCGTCCGGCCAGCGGCGCAATCCCTGCTGGATGGCGGCGATCGCCTCGTTCGTCTGGCTGTGCTGGATGTGCCACAGGGCCAGCCGACTGACGGGCGTGGCGTTGGTGGCCATCGTGGCGGCACGCTGGAAACAGGTTTGCGCTTGCTCGGCATGACCGGCAGCATCATGAAGCTCTCCCAGGTAGAACTGGAGGCGTTCGTCCTGCGGCCGTTGGACGGCCAGCTTTTCAAAACAGGCCACGGTCTGCTCGCGCCGGTCCGGCGCGGCGAAGGTCTGTGCCAGTTTGCTTTTGAGCGGAAGCTGTCCCGGGGAACGGTCTTCGATGATCTTGTACGCCGCCAACGCCTGTTCAAATTGACCGTCGGCAATGTAGAGCTCGCCCAGGCTGGACCGCAACTCGGTGTCGTCCGGGGCGGCGCGGCACGCCTGTTCCATCAGTTCCAGGGCGCGCCGCCGATGGCGCTGGACTTCGGCCGGCTGGCAGGCGACCAGGGCGCGCCGGGCATACAGGTCGGCCAGCGCCTTGCAGATCTCCGGCGCGGCGGGCATCTGAGCCAATCCGCGCTGCAACCAGCGGAGGGCGTCCTGGTCCTTACCCTGGCGGCTGTAGATGGCGGCCAGCTTGAGATAACCGGAAGGCTGCCGTGGGGCGATCCGGATCAGGCGCTGATAGATCCGGGCCGCGTCTTCGCCGCGGTCCGTGGATTGATACGTCAGCGCCAGCCAGGACAAAGCCTGCTCGGAGCGGGGATGCCGGCGGACCAAGGTTTCCAGGATGGCGAGGGCTTCCTGATTGCTGTGGCGCTGGAGCAGGCTCAGCGCCACCTTCATCTGGAGGGCTTCGTTGTCCGGATCCAACGCGGCGGCCTGCTGGTAATGAACCAGTGCGGCCGCCGGATCCTGATGGGCCTCGTCCAGTTGCGCCTGCGCGAAGGCAGCCAACGCCTCGGCGCGTATCCGGGCCTCCGTGCTGAGGGATAACGATTGCGCCAAGCCGTCCGCGACGCGGCCGGACTGGTGGGCGGCCTGACAGCCGCACAACCATGTGACCGCCGCTCCTGCGACGACCCATCTCACGTCCATGCGCCTGCGCAGCATCGTCCTGCCCAGCATACCAGCAACCGTCGGGGCGGCGCGGTCTACTTGTTTTCGTTTTTGTGCCGATTGGCGCGCCGGCGTTTGCGGCGTTTATGCTGCGCCATCTTCTTGCGGCGTTTCTTTTTAACGGATCCCATGCTTTGCTCCTGCCGGCCCCGTGTTCAGGGCACCACTTTGTTTAAAGCAATTTCGATGATACCTTCCGCGCCCGCGCGTTTCAAGGCCGGGATGATCTCGCGCACCACGCGCTCCTCGACCACCGACTCGACAGAGTACCAGCCCTCGCGGCTCAGGCTGTTGATCGTCGGGGCGTTCAACGCTGGCAGAATCTTCAGCGCGGCGGCCAGTTGATCCTCGTGCACGTTCATCTTGAGCAGCACCCGGGACTCCGCTTCCAGCGCGCCCCGGAGCAGCATCGCAAGCTGCTCGATCTTTGCGCGCTTGCCGGCGTTTTTCCAGGCCTGACGGTTGGCGATGAGCCGCGTGGTGGACTCCAGCACGGTGTCCACGATGCGCAGGTTGTTGGCCCGCAGGGAGGAGCCCGTTTCAGTCAGCTCGATGATGGCGTCCACCAGCTCCGGCGCCTTGACCTCGGTGGCGCCCCAGGAGAATTCCACCTCGGCCCGCACGCCGTGTTGCTTCAGGTACCGCTTCGCGATCCCCACGGCTTCCGTGGCAATGCGTTTGCCGGCCAGATCCCGCACGGTCTTGATCTTCGAATCGTTCGGCACCGCGACCACCCAGCGCACCGGCCGCATCCCCTGCTTGGCGTAAACCAGGTTGGCCACCTCGTGCACGTCGGAGCCGTTTTCGACGATCCAGTCGTGGCCGGTCAGACCCGCGTCCAGCATGCCATGCTCGACGTAGCGGCTGATTTCCTGCGCCCGGATCAGGCGGGCCTCGATCAACGGGTCGTCCACGCTCGGCAGATAGGAGCGTGAACCCGTACTCACGGCGAAGCCGGCTTTCTTCATGATCAGGAAAGTGGCTTCCTGCAGGCTGCCCTTCGGCAGGCCCAGTACAATCTTGTTCATGGACGTTTCCTTGTTCATGGCTCGCAGCGGCGCGCATCCTAGGCGAAACCTCCGCCGTAGTCCAGTGTAAGGTTCTGGCCCCACAGGTTCGGGGTAGCGCTCGACGCCTGCGCGGCGCGGCGGTCCTCAGCCGCGGATCAGCACCCGCCGGCCGGCGAGCCGCACCTGGCCCGCGGCGATCCACTGGAGCGCCTGCGGATAGGCCTCGTGCTCCTGCTCCTGGATGCGCGCATGCAACGTCGCCGGCGTGTCGTCGTCCAGCACCGGCACGGTACGCTGCAGAATGATCGGCCCGGTGTCCGTGCCCTCGTCCACGAAATGCACCGTGCAGCCGGTCACCTTCGCGCCGTAGTGCAGCGCCTGTTCCCAGGCGCGCAGGCCGGGGAACGCCGGCAGCAGGGCGGGATGGATGTTGACAATCCGGCCGGCGTAGGCGCGCAGCAGACCGGCTTTGACGATCCGCATGAAACCCGCCAGGGCGACCACGCCGGCGTGCTGCTGCCGCAGGATCTCCAACACGCGCTGCTCCGCCGCGCCGTCGAGCTTGGTCTTGAACGGCGCGCCGTCCACATAAAAGGCCGGCAGGCCGTTCCGCCGCGCGCGCTCCAGGATGAACGCGTCGGCCACGTCGGCGATGACGCCGACGATGCGCGCGTCCAGCTTTTGGGCGGCGATGGCGTCCAGGATCGCCTGCGCGTTGCTGCCCTGGCCCGAGCCGAGTATCGCGATGTTCAACATAGGTCCACCCTCCGGCGGACCGGAGCATGCCAAGCGCCGACCGGGAAAACAAGCCCGATCGCCGCCGAAAAAGCTGGCGAAGCACCGGCCGGATGGGATAAAAACCGGCGCGGCGACCGCCCGCGGAGGCCGGACGCGGCCGCCGCTGGATAAAGGAGCACACCATGAGTTCAAAAGGCATGTTTCGCACCGCCGACGGCAAAAACCTGGCGTTCACCTTCGCCTTGGTCAGCTCGTTGTTTCTGCTGTGGGGTTTCTGCAACGGCATGATTGACACCATGGACAAACACTTTCAGGACCAGTTGCACCTGACGAAGGCGCAATCGGCCTGGGTGCAGTTCGCCCATTATATGGGCTATACGCTGATGGCGCTGCCCGCCGGCCTGCTCACCCGCCGCCTGGGTTACAAGGGCGGGATCATTTTCGGTTTGTTGCTCGTTGCCGTCGGCGGGTTCTGGTTTATGCCGGCGACGCACATCGCGCAGTTCTGGGCGTTCCTGATGGGCGTCTGCCTGATCGCGATGGGTCTGACAGTCCTCGAAACGGTCGCCAATCCTTACACCACGGTGCTCGGTCCGAAGGAATACGGTGCCACCCGTATCAACCTGGCGCAGTCCTGCAACGGCGTCGGCTGGATTTTGGGACCGATCGCCGGTGCTGCCTATTTCTACTCGGAGGGCGGTGTGCAAAAGGCGCATGGCCAGCTCTTCATCCCCTACCTAGGCGTCGGAATCGTGGTCGTCATCCTCGCCCTGTTTTTCTTCCGCGCGCAGGTGCCGGACATTCATGTCGCGGACGAATATCACACCGACGACGATGCGCCGGTAATAGAAAACAAGAGCAACGCGCTGATTTTCCTGATGATGTTTCTGAACATAGCGGCCGTCGGGCTTTCTGCATACCTGATCCTGGACACCTTCCTGCCGGTGTGTGGCGTAAGCGCCAATGCGGTCAAAGCCAAATGGTGGGTTTTCGTGCTGGCGGTGCTGGCCACGGTGCCGCTCCTGCTCTCCACGACGAAGAAACTCTCCACGCACAGTATCTGGAGCCACCCGCACTTTTCCGGGGCCACGGTGACGCAGTTTGTTTATGTTGCCGCACAGGCGGGTATTTTCAGTTTCTTCATCAATAGCATGACGGTGGACAAGGTCACCGGGTATTGCATGGTGCCCAAGCTGCCGGCTTCGCTGGAGCAGAGCTTTCTGAAAGAAAAGAGTTGGATTGAACACCGTGTGGCCCTGTCGGAAAGCGATATCGCGGACGGGCCCGCCCTGGCCCGGCGTTTGCAAGGCAAAGCGGACCCCGTGGGCGCTTTTATCAACGGTCAATTGTCCACGAATACGCTGGAACTATTGGCCAAGGATGGGGAAGCCGGTGTTGATCCACAACCGCTGCAGGCTGCCTTGCTCCATGACTTGAACAGCATCCTGCGGCAGGAATTGAACAAGGAAGACAAGAAGCATCCGTTCTACGATGCGCAGCGGTTTGGCGGTGTAGCGCTGGGTGCGAAGACGAAACAAATGGTGGCGGAGAACCCCGAGCATGACAATGCCCGACTGCGCCTTAACCGGATGCTCCTGCAGGACGCCTTCTCCGGGATGATCGTTTACGATGACATGCAGTTTGCCCTCAGCGACAAGGGCGCCAGCCTCCTGTCGTCCATCGCTTTCGGATTCTTCCTGCTGGGCCGACTGGTCGGGGCTTGGGTCATGAAGAAGGCCCCAGCGCACAAGACGCTCGGCCTCTTCGCGGTCATCAACGTGGGCGTCTGCGCCATCATTATCGCCAAGCTCGGCTGGATTTCGGTGGCGGGCGTGTTCCTGAGCTACCTCTTCATGTCCATCATGTTCCCAACCATCTTCGCGCTGGGCATCTTTGGCATCGGTTCGCAGTCGAAGAAGAAGGCTGCCGCGTTCATCGTCATGTCCATCACGGGCGGCGCGATTATGACGAAGACCATGGGGCGTCTGGGCGATCTCTACAACATGTCCTTCAGCTTCTGGATGCCGCTGGTGTGCTTTGCCCTGGTCGCCGTCTACGGCATCTTCTGGTCGAAGCTCAGCCGATCCGAAGGTATGCGGGACTTGAAACCCGCCGGCGGGCACTGAGCGCCTGACCGGAGAGCCAACAACCGGACACGGCGACGGAGCGCCGTGGCTACCGAACTGCGCTGACGCGGGACAGTGCACGCGGCGGAAGCCGTGGATTTAACGTGGATTCCGCTGTGGGCGGGGCTTCCAACCCCGCGCAAGCAACTGAAAGATCCGCGCGGGGTCGGGAGCCCGGCTACAGCGAATCATTTGACTCTGCCGCGGTGCAGGGTGCACCGGGTCGGAGACCCGGCCTACAGGCGGCCACGCAGTTTCGCGCAATCATCGGAACAACGCTGCAGGGCATTCAGCGCAAAGGACGCCCACGAAACACCCGCGCCGGCAACGGAAGCATCTTCACCGCATATGACCGGCATCCCGTTATACAGGGTAGCGCCCCAATAAACGGACGCAGCGGTGGGTTTTTCTGCAAGTAGGTCGGCCATTCCTGGCCGACCTGAACAGGTCAGGCAAGAATGCCTGACCTACCTGGCGAGGTCTCAGGCCGGCGGTTCCGCTGGAGGCAAGGCCGGGCCGGCGGGTGGCGGTTCGCCCGCGCGCGGGTTTTCCAGTCCGTGCACCACGCCGTCGATCTGGTCCAGCTTGCCCTCCACCTTGGCGAAGCGCTTGTCGGCCTCGTCGAATTTTTTCTGTGCGTTCTGGAGATGCTGGCCGACGAGGCGGAAGGCCTCGCCGAAGGTTTCCAGTTCCTTTTGCAGCCGGCCGATGTTGTTGATGATCTGGCGGGCGCTGTCTTCGACGCGCAGGCCCTTGAGCCCGAGCAGGATGGTCTGGAGGTAGGCGTAGAAGCTGTTGGGCGAAACCGGGATCACGCGCCGGACCAGGGCGTATTGGAACAGCGCCGCTTCGCCGCCGAACTCGTCATCCTTGACAATGGCGGCGTAGTACACGTTCTCGGCGGGAATGTACATCAGCGCGAAATCAAAGGTGCCTTCGTCGGTGCGGATGTATTTGGCGGCGATGGCGTCCACGTGGGTTTTCACATCCTTGATGAAGGCGCGGCGGGCGGCCTGGCGCTCGTCGTCGGTGGCGGCCCGCGCCAGGCGCTGGAAATTTTCCAGCGGAAACTTGGCGTCCACCGGCACGAGTCCGGCCTTGAGACGGATGATCGCGTCCACCTTCTCGCCGCTGCGGAAGGCGAACTGCATCTCGTAATGGTCCGGCGGCAGGATTTGGGCGAGCAGGTCGCCGAGGAACAGTTCGCCGAGGTTGCCGCGCAGCTTGGGCGCGCGCAGGATGTCCTGCAGGCTGGCGATGTCCCGGCCGACGTCGTAGATGCGCTTGGCCGATTCATCCAACTGGCCCAAGTGCTTGGAAACGTCGCCGATGACGCGTGCCGCGCCGTCGAGCCGGGCATCCATGGCCTGGCGGGTGTCCGCCAGCGAGCGGTGGGTCTGGTCGGCGATCTGCTGGATGCCGTCGCGCAGTTTTTCGACTTGGCTGACCGTCGCCTGCACCTGGTTCTGAAGCAGCGACAGTGCCTGGTCGTCGCGGCGCTCCGCCAGGGCGGAGCGCAGGCTGCGGCTCAACCACCAGCCGAGCCCCAGCAAACCGATCAAGATCGCTACGATGGTAATTACCGTCGACATGGCTCACCGCACCAGCATCACCGGCACGTCGGCTTGATGGATCAGGTGCGCGGTGGTGCTGCCGATGATCCATTCGCGGATGAGGCTGTGGCCATAGGCGCCCACGACGATCAGGTCGCAACCCTGCTTCCGGGCCGATTCGAGAATCGTCGCCGAGGGCCGTCCGGCGGTGACCAGCGTGGCGGCGGCGCACGTGTGCGCCCGGGCCAGCTTGAGGCCCTCTTCGGCGATGGCTTCCGCGGGCGGGTCGTCCTGACGGGTCCGGACCGTGAGGATCAGCAGGGGCGCCGCCAGCGCGGCGGCCAACTCGATGGCCTCGTGGAGGGCTTTGCTGGCCGGGCCGCTGCCGTCGAAAGCGGCGAGGATTTTGGTGATAGGCCGGAAGGCCGGGGGCGTGACGAAGCAGGGTTTGAAGGAGCGACGGACGATGCGCTCCACATTGGAACCCAG
>CAIQIC010000028.1 GCA_903871765.1 uncultured Lentisphaerota bacterium | reverse complement strand
CGCCAACCGCGCCGCCGCCGGCGGCGACTACGGCCGGCACCTGCTCGCGCTCGCCTTTTTCAGCCAGGCGATCGGCGACGCGAAACTGGCCCGTCGGCTGGTTGCCCAGGCGGTCCAGGCCGACGCCAGCCTCCAGCCGACCGTCAACCTCCTCTTCCCGGCCCCAGCCCCGGCTCCGGCCCCGACCGCGCCTACCAACGCCCCGCCGGCTAAACCGAAGTAACGAGCCGCAAAAGATCACAAAAAGCGCATAGATCGGAAGGCCTGTTCGTCGGCCAACGATCTTTATCCCTCCATTAAGGAGGACTTTCTGCTTTGCGTTAAAAACTCCGTCCTGCCCGTCTTCATCCGCAATCCGCGTAATCCGCGCAATCCGTAGCTAAAAATCCGCTTCCTGTTTCCCCGTTATAATTCAACATTTCCTGCCCCTTATCCGCGCCTGGCAAGATGCCGGACGCAGTCCCGACCTCCAGCGCGTCGGGGCACCCCCGTCCGCTTATAGGGAAATCCCTGATTTGGCTATAAGGGATTTTATGTCATGAATATTGATGACACGACTTTTAAAGATAAAATTTGACTTTGCGGGGGGGGGGGTAGCGTGGCGTTGTCTTAAGACAATAGCGGTGTTTTTTTCAACAGGCACTGGGTAGTGATGGTGGGAGTTGAAGCAAGCGGATTGAGCATGAAAGGAAACGGAAAAATGAAATCGTGCAAATCGAGTTTTGTAGTTTTGTGTGCAGTGTTGGCCATGTTGGCCTTGGCGGGCGGTCAGGCGCAGGCCAACGGGACGGCGTATTACTTTGACGTCGATGGCGACACGCCGGGCTTTGGAACGCCGTCGGGCAGCTACGACCTGAACGCTAGCGCTTTATGGAGCACCGACCCCACAGGCTCCTCTACCACGGCACCCTTTAATCCATCTTGGGACCCGGGTGTGCAGTGGACCTTCGGTGACCCTGGCTTGGACTTTGCCGGCACACCACCATTCACGTTCACAATCAACGCGAACGGCGCTACTGACTGGTTCCGGATCAATGGTATAGCGGTCAATAGCACCAACGCCAATATTACGCTGGCCGGCAATAACAAGATTAACGGTAGTGGTTCTGACCAGACGTGGTACGTCGCCACCGGCTCGACCCTCACTGTGAACGGCGATTACGCTGGTATTATTGGCGGCATGAACTGGGGCGGCAACGGCGACGGTATCACCTTTACTGGCGGCGGCACATTCAATTGCGAGACGGTCGTTGGGGCCTTGGCGGGAGGCAGCACGCTCACCTTCTCCGGGCCGGTGGTGAACTTGCAAGCCGCATCAAATCCGAATGATTATTCTTGGAATACGATGGCGAACTACACCCTTACGGCAGGCACGCTCAATTTCGCTACGACAGTCGCCGCCGGCGCATTCAGGGCTTTTGGATGCAACAACGGAGTACTCACGATCAGCGGTGGCACCATCGACAACACCAGCAGTTCGGCCATGACCTTGGACCTCAAAGGCGTCGAGTCGGGACAAGGAGTCATCAAAATCGGTGGCGACTTCACCTTTGCCGGTTCCAGTGACCTGAGCTTCGGCACCACCCCGGTGACGCTGACCGCCACGCCGCAAATCACCGTTACGAATAACCTCACAATTGGGGGAGTCATCAGCGGCAGCGGCTTGGGCCTCACCAAGGCCGGCACCGGCACCCTGACGCTCACTGGCGCGAACAGCCACGACGGCAATACCACCGTCAGCGCAGGCACACTCTCCATCGCAAACGCCTATCTTGCCGACTTCTCCACCGTGACCATCGCCGACACCGGCGCCACGCTGGACCTGACCTTCGAGGGCAGCGACACGGTGGGCGGATTCGTCATCGGCGGCACGGCACAGCCTTATGGCGTTTACGGTGCGATTGGCTCGGGTGCTGAGCACCCGATTGACCAAATCACCGGCAGCGGCACGCTCACGGTAGCCGCCCCTGTCCTGAGCACGGCTTGTGACATTCTGACCTTCGGGGCGAACGTCCCCGGCAGCAGTGTCATCATCACCACCACGAGTCCCACCGCCGGCACCGTGGCCTGGACCGTGCCGTATGGCACAACGGTGGCGGATCTCGCGCCCACCTTCACGATGTCCCCCCATGCCGCGTGCAACAATCAGCCAAACGGCGGCATCCCCACCCCGGCCTTAAGCACCACGGTTCCGGTGACTTACACGGTCACCGCCCAGGCTGGCAACACCAAGGACTACGCCGTGTTAGTCACCGTGGCTAGTCCGCCGTCGAACGACAACTTTGCCGATGCGATTGCTTTGACTGGCGCTGAACCCGGCCAAACGGGCGACGCTACCGGTGGCACCCAGACCGGCACCGGCAATATTGGCGCCACCACAGAACCGGATGAACCCGCCTTCACGGCAGGTTATGAAGATCCGAATCTACAGAAAACAGTCTGGTTCAAATGGACCTGCGGCGCGGCGGACGGCATTTTCACCATCAACACGGCAGGCACGAAGAATCTCGGCGGTCAAGACTGGGATGCGGTCGTTTACATTTACGATGGGAACACGCTCGCTACGCTGAATCAGCTTGCATTTTCAGATAATGGCCAAGCGGAACTCGTGAGCCAAGCCGTGACAGCCGGCACCACCTACTACATTCGACTGAGTTGGGGTGGAGGGCCGACCGGAAACGCGGCGACCCAGAGGGATACCCCCAACATCGTGCTCACATGGTCTTGGGTCCCCTTGAGCACGGCTTGTGACATTCTGACCTTCGGGGCCAACGTCGCCGGCAGCAGTGCCATCATCACCACCACGAGTCCCACCACCGGCACCGTGGCTTGGACCGTGCCGTATGGCACAACGGTGGCGG
>CAIQIC010000027.1 GCA_903871765.1 uncultured Lentisphaerota bacterium | reverse complement strand
CATTTTCGCCGGGGTCGTCCTTGTGCGTGAAGACCGCGGCGACTTCGAGGCCGCTGCGCAGCACGGCTTCGAGACCGGCGCAGCCGATGTTGTGGTAGGCCAGGACAATAGCTTTCATGGTGCCGCCAGACGGCTCACTCCTTTCACTTCGTGGACCAGGTAGCGCGGACGGCCGCGCACGTCGCGGTAGATACGTCCAATGTATTCACCCATCAGTCCCATGCCGACAAACTGGGCGCCGATGAAGATAAACAAAATGGCAAACAGCGTGAACACGCCCTGCGCGGCCCATTCCGGACCCTGGATGAAGCGCTCCACCAGGATCAGGGCGCCCAGCCCGAGGCCGAACAGCGAGATCACCGCGCCGAGATACGTCAGCAGGCGCAGCGGCATGGTGGTCATGCTTGTCAACAGGTCGAACTGCAGGTTGATCAGTTTAAAAAAGCTGTATTTGGAGGCGCCGCGGCTACGCGCGGCATGGCGGACCTCGACCTCCGCCGTGCGCCGGGCAAACGAGTTGGCCAGAACGGGGATAAAGGTGCTGTGCTCCGTGCACTGCAGCATCGCGCGCACCACGCGGGCGGAATAGGCGCGCAACATGCAGCCGTAGTCGTGCATCGTCACGCCGGTCACCTGCTGCGTGATGCGGTTGACGCACCACGACGGCAGTTTGCGCAGCCAAGAATCCTCGCGCGGCACGCGCACGCCGGCGACCACGTCGAGGTCGTCCGCGGTCAGCGCGCGATACAGGTTCGGGATTTCCTCCGGCGGATTCTGCAGATCGGCGTCCAGCGTGATGACCACGTCGCCGCGGACATGCTCGAAACCGGCCATGACGGCGGCATGCTGGCCGTAGTTGCGGTTGAGCAGCACGGCGACGACCTCGCCGGGGTTTTGCTCCGCCGCCGCGCCGAGCAGCGCCGGCGAGCGGTCGCGGCTGCCGTCGTCCACCAGGACGATTTCGAACGGCGCGCCGAGGAGGCGGCAGGCGGCGAGCGTGCGCGTCAGCAGCTCGGGGAGGTTCTCCTCCTCGTTGTACACGGGAATGACGACGGACGCGGTCGGCGGGGCTTTCATGCGGAGCTCCTCCGCGCCTGCGCCGCCAGCACGTCCTTGATCGCGGCGACCACTTCGCGCACGTCGTCCTCGGTCATGCGGGGGAACAGCGGCAGCGAGAACAGCCGGTCGGACGCCCATTCGGTCTGCGGCAACGAGCCGCGCGGATACCGGCCGGTGCGCTGGTAATAGTCGTGCAGGTGCGCGGCCTTGAAGTGGACGCCCGTGCCGATATTGCGCTCCTTGAGCGCCGCGAGAAATTCGTCGCGCGTCAGGCCGACGCGGTCAATATCCAGAAACACGATGTAGAGGTGCCGCGTATGCTTGTGCGGCCACGCCGGCGGCCGGGTGGTGGAGATTTCCGGCACCTCCTGGAACAGCGCGTCGTAGCGCTGCGCCAGCTCCGCGCGCCGCGCGTTGAAGGCGTCGAGTTTGGCGAGCTGCGTCAGCCCGAGCGACGCCTGCAGATCGGTGAAGTTGTATTTAAAGCCCGGTTCGACCACTTCCATCGGCGCCGCCGCGCCCTGCTTCGCGTAGCGATCCCACGCATCCTTCGCCAGCCCGTGGAACTTGAGCCGCTTGATGCGCTCGAACAACGCCGCATCGTCGGTGCAGACCATGCCGCCCTCGGCGGTCGTCATGTTCTTGATCGGATGAAAACTGAAGATGCTCGTGCCGGGGCTGCCGATGCGCTGGCCCTTGTATTCCGTGCCGGCGGCGTGCGCCGCGTCCTCAATCAGCCGCAGGTGGTGTTGTGCGGCCAGCTCGCGGAACGGGTCGAGATCCACCGGCGCGCCCGCGAAGTGGATGGGAATCAGCGCCTTGGTCCGCGGCGTGATGGCGCGCGCCGCGTCGGCCGCGGAGATCATCAGCGTCCGCGGGTCGATATCCACGAACACCGGCTTCGCGCCGGTGATCTCGATCATGTTCACCGTGGAGACCCACGTCATGGAGCTGGTGATGACCTCGTCGCCGGGCTGGAGGCCCAGCGCGAGCAGGACGCAGTGCAGGCCGGCGGTGGCGGAGGTCAGCGCGCAGGCGTGCGACGCGCCGACGTAGTCCGCAAATGCCTTTTCAAAGGCCTGGCATTTCGGCCCGGTGGTGATCCAGCCCGACGTGAGCACATCCACCACGCCCTGGATATCGTCCACCTCCAGCGTGGGCCGCGAAAACGGCAGAAATTCCTTGCGCGCCAATGGTTGCACGGGACCTCGCATCCTGTTACCGCCCAACGGCCCGGATTTTGCGGCGAACCGCGGTTCGTTGCAAGTTTCAAATTTCAGTTGTCGTGATTACCTGCTTGTCTACCCGGCCGGGAAATGCTATAGTACAGGTGTGTAAAGAGATGAAAGAGGTGGGCCATGACGGACGAACTGCAGGAGGCGGTGGAAAAGGAAGACGTCGACATTAATTTCGATTGCCCGCTGTGCGGGAAAAATATTTCCATCGATGCCCGCGGCGCCGGGTTGATGATCACCTGCCCTGATTGCCAGCAGAAAGTCCAGGTGCCCATCCCCCTGGCCGAGGACGATGCCGCGGTGGTGCCGGCGGACGATGCCGATGTCCGCGTACAAGCGCTGCAGAACGCGCTGGCGGAGGCGGACAGCCGGCGGGAACGCCTGGTGGCCGAATTGGAGGCCGCCCAGCGCCGGGTGGTGTTGCTGGAAAAGAGCGCCACGGAACAGCGCGAGCGCTTCGAACAAATCAGCGCCGAGCTGGTCATGATCCAGAACGCCCTCGACCGGATGGTGACGCTGCTGCAGGACGCCGGCGTGCGGGACGCCTAGCCGGCCGCTGCGGTGCCCTGATGCACGGCGAGGAACCTCAGGCCAGCCGGCCGATGAACCGCCGGAGGCGCGGCAGCGCCTCCCGGATATTGTCCAGCGACGTCGCGTAGGCACAGCGGACATGCCCCTCGCCGCAGTCGCCAAAAGCCGAACCCGGTACCACGGCGACCTTTTCTTCCTGTAGCAGCCGCAGGGCGAAATCCTTCGAGGACAGTCCAAATTTCCGGATATCCGGGAACGCATAGAAGGCGCCCAGCGGCCGCGAGCAGGGCAGGTCCATGTCGTCGAACGCCTGCATCACGACATTCCGCCGGCGCCGGTATTCCGCCACCATGCCCTCAATGTCCGCCTGCGGATGGGCCAGCGCCTCGATGGCGGCCTTCTGGGCGAACGACGAGGCGCAGAGCATGGTGTACTGGTGCACCTTCATCATGGCCTCGATCAATTCCGCCGGCCCGCAGGCATAGCCCAGCCGGTAACCGGTCATGGCCCAAGCCTTGGAAAAACCGTGCAGGAAAATCGTCCGCTCCCGCAGGCCCGGCAGGCTGACGATGCTGGTGTGCGCGTCGTCGAACGTCAGTTCGGCATAGATTTCGTCCGTGATTACGAGCAGGTCGTGCGCCTCCGCAAAGGCGGCGATCTCCTCCAGCTCCGCGCGCGGCATCACGGCGCCGGTCGGGTTGTTCGGGTAGTTCAGCATCAACACCTTGGTCCGCGGCGTGACGTGGCGCTCCAGCATGGCGCGCGTCAGCCGGAAGCCGTCCGCGGCGCTGGTGGTCACGGCCCGCGGCACGCCGTGGGCAAACAGGATCGTGGCGCGGTACGAGACATAACACGGCTCGTGGTACAGCACCTCGTCGCCGGGATTCAGCAGCGCGCGCAGGGCCAGATCCAGGGCCTCGCTCACGCCGACGGTGACCAGGATTTCGCGCTCCGGGTCATAGCCGGGGCCGAACTGCCGGCCCACGTAGCCCGCGATGGCCCGGCGCAACTCCAGGTAGCCGAGGTTGCTGGTATAGTGCGTCGCGCCGCGCTCCAGGGCGAACACGGTGGACTCGCGCACGTGCCAGGGCGTGTCGAAATCCGGCTCGCCGATGCCCAGGCTGATCACGTCCTGCATCGTGCTGACGATGTCGAAGAAATCGCGGATGCCCGAGCGCGGAATGTCCCGCACGTGGTCGGCGATCCGGCTAGGGAGAGACCGTGAGCCGCTCGTCTTCATGGCGGGATTCCATCAGCACGCCCAGGCGTTTATAGGTTTTGAGCATGAAATGCGTGGAGGTCGAGAGGACGCCGTTGATCGTGGCCAGCTTCTCGCTGACAAAAGCGGCGACGCGCTGCAGGTTGGGGCCTTCCACGAAGATCAACAGGTCGTAGGTGCCGCTCATCAAATAGGCCGACCGCACCTCCGGAAAGCGGCTGATCCGCTCGGCGATGCGATTGAACCCGCCTTCGCGTTCCGGCGTCACCTTGACCTCGATCACGGCGGTCACCGTGTCCAGGTCGAGCTGGTCCTCGTTGAGGATCGCCTGGTAGCCGCGGATCACGCCGTCCCGCTCGTAGGCGGCGACCCGCCGGGCCACCTCCGCCGCGGGCACGTTCAGCATCCGGGCGATGTTCGCGTGCGACTCCAGCGCGTTGCTCTGCAGAATTTTCAGCAATTCATCCATGACTGACCCCGCTAGGTAATGCGGCCGGCAGTTTAACCACGGAACCCGTGGAATGACACAATAAAAAAATGCGACCGCGACGCGGAGCGCGGCTGAAGGCAAGAGGGGCGTGGCAAGTTATAGTCGGGCAACGGCTGAGGTTTTATTCCTCGGCTTGCTCGCGGGTCAGTTCCGGCATGCGCTCCGTGACCACCTTGAAGACCTTGATTTGCCCGGCGCGGGAAACTTCGATTGGGATGGCTTCGCCGGTGCGGAATTTCCAGACCATGCCTTGTACGGCGTGGGTGCTGGTCACGGGCTGATCGGCCACGCGCAGGATCAGGTCGCCCACCTGCAGGCCGGCCTTGTCCGCCGGCGCGCGCTCGATCACCTCGACCACTTCCACGCCGCGGGGTGCGGCGGCAGTCCGCCCGTGGCGGCCCGGCCGCGGCGCCGCTTCCGTCTCCTGCTCACGGTCGCGCATTTGAATCCCCAGCCACGGTCGGTCAATCCGACCGTGTGCAATCAACTCATCCGCCACGCGCAACGCCAGGTTGGCCGGCACGGCAAACCCGATGCCGATGTTGCCCTGCGCGTACGGGCTGGCCGTCTGAATCACGGCATTGATCCCCGCCAGCCGGCCGTCCATGTCCACCAGCGGCCCGCCGCTGTTGCCGGGATTGATCGAGGCGTCGGTCTGGATGAAATCCTCGTAGGGCAGCAGGCCCACCGCCCGGCCCTTCTGGCTGATGATCCCCAGCGTCACACTGCTGTTCAGGCTGAAGGGCGAGCCGATGGCAATGACGAACTCGCCCACGCGCATTTTGTCCGAATCGCCCGGTTCGATCACGGGGAAGGCCCGGCTGCCCGCCTTTTCGATCTTCAGCACCGCCAGGTCCGTCACCGGGTCGCGGCCGACGACTTTGGCCGAAAACTTTGTGCCATCCGGCAGCGCGACTTCGATTTGCTGCGCATCCTTGACCACGTGGTGGCTGGTCAACACATAGCCTTCCTTGCGGATGATGGCGCCCGAGCCCTGGCCCGCCAGCCGCTCCGGAATGCGGTACAGCCGGCCCCAGAACGGATCGCGCGCCAAGTGCACCTGGACCGCCTCCGTCCGCACCACCACCACCGCCGGCATCACACGCTCGACCACGTCCGCCACCGCGCCGCCCATCTGCCGCGCAACCGACGGACTCGCGGCCGGCGCCGCAGCCGCCGCCATCGCCCACATCGCCAAACCCAGCCATCGTTTCATGGTCCACCTCGCTACCGCATCCGACACACCGTAACGCCCCGGCGTTCAATCCTTTTCCGGCTGCCCCGCGAGCGCCGCGGCGAAGGCGGCGGCGGTGGATGTGCGGGCCAGCAGCGCGGACAAATCCGGCCCGGTTTCGACAGCCTTCTTCAACGCGGCGTCGAGCCCCTCGCGGCCGATGACCATTGCGCCGACCAGCCGGTGGTCCTGGAAGACGAAATGCAGGTACTGGTCGGCGGTCATCTGCTCCAGCACGCGGGCGCCGGCGGGCGGCGCCACGGCTCCGATGCTGAACACGTGCAGGCCCAGCACCTTGAGCATGTTCATGCGCGGTAGGCCGCCGAAGGCCGCGCGCCGGCCTGCCGCGTTCAGGCCAGCCAGTTGGCCTTGATACTGGGCGGCGGGCCACAAACCATTCACGAGGCGGCGGTGCTCCGCCACGTCGCCGGCCGCGAATACGTCGGGATGCGACGTGGTCAGATAATCATCCACCACCACGCCCTGCTGCACCGTCAAGCCCGCCGCCGCGGCCAGTGCGGTGCGGGGCCGGATGCCGGCGGTGACGAGCACCAAGTCCGCTGGCAACGTGGCGCCGTCCGCCAGCATCACGCCGATGGCGCGCTCGGCGCCGGCGATTTCCTGTACGGTGACCGCCAAGTGCACGCGGATGCCCAAGCCGCGCACGTGGCGCGCCAGCACCTCGCCGCCGGCGCGCGAGAGTTGGCGCGGCATGAGCCAGTCGCTGCTGGCGAGCAAATCCACCTGTGCGCCACGCCGGGCGAGCGCCCCGGCGGCTTCCAGCCCGAGGATCCCGCCGCCGATGCAGACGCAGCGCAGCCCCGGCCGCAGTAGGTTCAGCACCCGCCGGACGTCCGCCAGGGTGCGGAGGACCTGCACGCCGGCGCGTGCATTCCCCGGCCACGGCGGCAGGAACGCGTCGGCGCCGGTGGCGAGAATCAGCCGGTCGAAGGAGATCGTTTCGCCGCTGGCCAACTCCACGGCCCGCCGGTCCAGCCGCAGGGCGCTGACCGTCACGCCGGTCAACGGGCGAATCCGCTGTTGCTCGTACCACGCCGCCGGGTGCAGCGGCAGCGCGTCCGCCTCGATCTCGCCGGCGAGCAGGCGCGTGAGGTTCAAGCGGTAATACGGCCATTCGGGTTCAGCGGCGATGAGCGTCATCTCCGCGGCGGGCGCGGCCAGTCGCGCGGCCT